>JAFQPV010000261.1 GCA_017411585.1 Clostridia bacterium
TGAAACGGAGCACGATTTGTATTGGAAGATGGCAATTGAGGTTGTGGAATGCATTGCTGAAAACAATCGTAAGGGTGAGCCGACTTTGATGGTTGTGCCGTACGGTCCGCTCGGCCCGTACAGCAGGTTGGTGTACTTGGTAAATAAATACCGTATCAGCCTGAAGAATTGCTGCTTTATCAATATGGACGAATATCTCAAAAATGACCACGAGTACATTGACGAAAGTGATCCGCTGTCCTTCCGCGGCGGTATGAACCGCATTTTCTACAGCAAGATTGACGATGAACTCAATGTGCTGCCGGAAAACAGAATTTTCCCGGAGCCGGGTAACGAAGGGCTTGTTCTGGAGCTGATTGAAAAGTACGGCAAGCTGGATATGGCTTGGGGCGGTGTCGGCATCAACGGTCACTTTGCCTTCAACGAGCCGCCGGAACCGGGTGAGCCGGTAGACAACGAGGCGTTTGTAAACCGCCCGACACGTGTGCTTAAAATTTCGAGAGAAACCAAAACCATCAACTGCTTCATGAACTGCAGCGGTGATTTGGACGGTATTCCGGAATACTGCATCACGGTTGGTATGAAGGAAATGTTTATGGCAAAGAAGGTGCGTATGTGCATGCCGCGCGACTGGAATGCAGGTGCGCTGCGCAAGGTGCTGCACGGCGGTATTACGGCGAAGGTGCCGTGCTCGCTGTTCCAGAACATCCGGATGCAAAGCTCTACGCCGCTGGTGTAGCGCTGCAGTCTCCGGTGCCGGAAATTCGTATTTACAACAAGTAAGGTGAAGGATATGACATTTATTAAAAATGCAAAGCTGGTTACGCCGGAGAGCGTCATCGAAGGCGCGCTTGTTGTGCAAGACGGTAAAATCAAAGATGTCGGCTATACGGGCGAAATCCCGGCGGAAGCGAAAGCGATAGACGCAAACGGTGCATTTGTAACACCGGGCTTTGTAGAGATTCATCTGCACGGTGGCGGCGGTTATGATTTTATGGATGCAACAGAGGAAGCGTTTGACGGTATTGCCGCGGCGCATCGCGCACATGGTACAACAACGCTTCTGCCAACGGCGGTGGCTTGTCCACCGGAGCAAATGTATGCGCTTTTTGATATGTACCGTAAGTTAAAGGATAAGGGCTGCGTGCACTATGCCGGTCTGCATTTGGAAGGACCATATATTTCTATGGAGCAGAAAGGTGCGCAAAATCCCACCTATGTTCGCAATCCGGAAAAAGCAGAGATAGACGAACTTCTGGAGCGCGGTGGGGATATTGTTAAAATGTGCACTGCGGCGCCGGAGCTTCCGGGCATTGAGTACCTTGCAAGTGAATTTAAAAAGCGTGGTATTGTTTTGTCCGTCGGACACAGCGATGCGATTTATGCAGATGTGGAAAAGGCGCACGCAATGGGCTTTAGTCATTTTACTCATTTGTATTCGAATACACCGACCGTGCGAAAAATCAATCAGGTTTTGTATGCCGGTGTGCGGGAGGCGGCGTATCTTTTAGAGGATATGGACATTGAGTTGATTGCCGACGGCTGTCATTTAGCAAAAGAGGTGCTCTTGTTGGCGCTTAAGGTCAAGGGTGCGGATAAAATCAATTTAACCTCGGATGCGATGCGTGCGGCAGGTACGAATGTGACGGAAAGCTTCCTCGGGGCGAAGCTTCCGGAAAATCGCGTTATCATCGAGGGTGGCGTCGCAAAGCTGCCGGACAGAAGCTTTTTTGCGGGTAGCATCGCTACGGGGGATATTATGCTTCGCTGGGCACACAAAAAGTGTGATGTAGATTTACCGACGGCGGTGAAAATGCTTTCGCTTACACCGGCGCGCATTATCGGACTGGACAAGTGTAAAGGTAGCCTGGAGGTCGGCAAGGATGCAGACCTTGCGTTTTGGGACGCGGACTTCAATATCCAAAAGACCATGCTGTGTAAGGAGATATAAAATGAAAATTATTTTGAACGGCTTTGCGCCGCAATATGGTAAGGGTTTAGAAGAATTTTCGGCATTTCATAATTTTGATGCATATGACGCAGTCGTCGAGGCAAGCAATCTGGGCAGAATAGGATATTGATTTGCAAAAAAGATTAAAAAGGACCGAAAACCGCTGGGTTTTCGGTCTGTTTTTTATGGAATCTCACAAAAATATGTACTTTATACAAAAAAAGCTTTACTTTCACAATTTAGCGTGGTAAAATACTACTATGTTAAATTAAAGGAGATGTATTGGAGATGAAAAATCTGCATACAGAGGCGGTAGATCGCCTGTTTCAAGCTATTTTGAATTTGAAAGATTTGGACGAGTGCTACAGCTTTTTTGAAGATATTTGCACGATTAAGGAATTGCAAGATATTTCACAGCGTTTAGAAGTGGCAGAGCTTTTGAGCCAAAACATCAGCTATCTTGAAATTTCCAAAAAGACCGGTGCAAGTACAGCGACCATCAGCCGTGTAAATAAATGTCTTATTTACGGGAATGATGGCTATAAGACAGCATTGGAACGCTTAAAGGAAAAGGGTGACAAGTAAAATGGAATTTAATCGCAATGTATTAAAAAATGAAGAAAAGGCGATTTTCGATTTGCGCGCACTTTATAGCCTGTACGGGTATACGCAGTATAAAATGAGCAAGTTTGAAGCTTATGATTTGTATGTGCGCAATAAAGATTACCTTGTGTCGGATAACATTATCACTTTTACAGATACTGACGGAAAGCTTTTGGCTTTAAAGCCGGACGTGACCTTGTCGATTATTAAAAATGGGAAGGATGTACCGGGAAGCGTGCAAAAGGTATACTACAATGAGAATGTATACCGCGTTTCCAAGAAAAACAATGCGTTTCAGGAAATTATGCAGGTGGGCTTGGAGTGCATCGGTGCGGTAGATGATTATTGCATTTTCGAAACGGTGATGCTTGCGGCACAGAGCCTTCAAAGCATTTCTGAGGATTATATTTTAGATGTATCGCACATGGATATTGTGTCTGAAGCTATCGAGGCGGCAGGTGTCGGTGCAGAAGAAAAAAAGGCACTTTTAGAGAGAATCGGTGAAAAGAATTTACACGGTATTGATCAAATCTGTTCCGAAGCCGGCGTTGACGGTACACTTTTGAAAACACTTGCTTCAACGTATGGAAAGCTGGCAGATGTTTTGCCGAAGTTAGAAACGATTTCCATCAGTGAAAAAATGCGTGCGGCAATTGAGCAGCTTACGCGTATGGCGGCATTTTTGGATGCAAACGGCTGTGCGGACAATGTGTATATTGATTTTTCCGTGATTAACAATCAAAGCTACTATAACGGTATCGTCTTCTGCGGCTTTATTAAAGGCATTCCGACCGGGATTCTGTCCGGCGGCGAATATGATAAGCTGATGCAAAAGATGGGAAGAAAATCGCACGCCATCGGGTTTGCTGTGTATTTGGATATGCTTGAGCGCTTGCAGGCGGAGGAAAAGAAATATGATGTGGATGCGGTGATTTTGTATGATGCCGGAGCAGATGTGCAGTCAATCAGTGCAGCAGTGAAATTGATGACTGCCGGCGGCAAGCGTGTGCTGGCAACCGGCGCGATACCGGAGAAATTACAGTATAAGCAGCTTTTAAAATTGCAGGAGAAGGGACTGGAGATTCTTGAAAACAATGCTTAATGTCGCACTGCCGAAGGGCAGATTGGGCGAAAAAGTATATGCTATGTTTGAAAAAGCAGGCTTTGAGTGTCCTGCAATACATGAGCCGGGGCGCAAGCTGATATTTGAAAATGAAGAAAAGCAGGTGCGCTACTTTTGGGTAAAACCATCTGATGTTGCAATCTATGTAGAACGTGGTGCGGCGGACATCGGTGTTGCCGGCAAGGATATCTTAGCAGAGTATGCACCGGATGTATATGAGCTTTTGGATTTGAATTTGGGCAAGTGCCGCATGGCGGTTGCCGCAAAGAAGGGCTTTCGCGATAATCCGGAAAAGACGCTGCGTGTTGCAACGAAATTTACGAATATTGCAAAGGCACACTATGCTGCGCAGGGGCGCGATATCGATATTATTCATTTGAATGGTTCGATAGAGATTGCGCCGATTTTGGACCTTTCCGATGTCATTGTGGATATCGTGGAAACGGGCTCGACCTTAAAGGAAAACAACCTGGAGGTTTATGAAAGCTTTATGCCAATCAGCGCAAGGTTGATTGCAAACAAGCCGAGCTTTAAATTTAAAAATGCGCTGATGCAGGAAATTTTGGGAAGCCTCAGTGCACAGGTGGAGGCAGAAAAATGATTCGTATTATGGAATATGGACAAATTGACCACAGTGAAATTTTTATCCGTTCGACATCAAGCGCTGGCGTGGAAAAGACGGTTAGTGAAATTATAGCAGACGTACGTGCAAAGGGGGATAAGGCGCTTTTTGCCTACTGTGAAAAGTTTGATGGCGCAAAGCTTGATAGCCTTGCCGTAACAAAGGCGGAAATTGAAGAGGCACGAGCAGCGGTAGAGCCGAAATTCATTGAGATTTTGGAAAAGGCAGCGGCAAATATTCGCAAATTTCATGAAAAGCAGGTGCGCACAAGCTTTATCATCAATGATGAAAATGGTATTGTGATTGGGCAGAAGGTTATCCCGGTAGACCGTGCGGGCTTGTATGTGCCGGGCGGCACGGCGGCGTATCCGTCGACAGTACTGATGGATGCCATTCCTGCAAAAATTGCCGGCGTGCGCGAGGTGGTTATGGTTACACCACCAGGCAAGGACGGCAAAATCAATCCTGTGATTTTAGCAGCGGCATCGATTGCCGGCGTAGATAAAATTTTTAAGCTCGGCGGTGCGCAGGCAGTTGCGGCGCTCGCTTACGGTACTGAAAGTGTGCCGAAGGTGGATAAGATTGTCGGTCCGGGCAATGCCTATGTTGCAGAAGCGAAAAAGCAGGTGTTTGGTGCGGTGTCGATTGATATGATTGCCGGACCGAGTGAAATTTTAGTTTTGGCAGACGGAGGTGCCAATCCGAAACATGTAGCGGCGGACTTGCTTTCGCAGGCAGAACATGATAAAATGGCAAGTGCTGTGCTTGTAACGGATTCGATGGATTTGGCAAAAGCCGTGCAGGCGGAGCTCGAGGTACAAATTTCTAAGCTTCTGCGTGCGGAAATTGCAAGAGTTTCTATAGATAACAACGGCAAAATCATTGTAGCAGACGATTTGATGCGCGCCATCGAGATTGCAAACGATATTGCGCCGGAGCATTTGGAGCTTTGTGTCGACAATCCGTTTGATTATCTCGATAGCATCCGTCACGCAGGCTCAATCTTTATGGGTAGAAATTGTCCGGAGGCACTCGGCGATTATTTTGCCGGACCGAATCACACATTGCCGACCTGCGGTACGGCGAAGTTCTCCAGTCCGCTTTCGGTGGATGATTTTGTGAAAAAGACACAGTATACCTACTATACAAAGGATGCGCTTGCCCGTGTGGCAGAGGATGTGGCATACTTTGCGGGAAAAGAGGGTTTAACTGCGCATGCAAAGAGCGCAACTATCCGTTTTGAGGAGTGAAATACATGAGCAGATTTTTCAGTGCGCGGCATAATAAGCTTGTACCGTACACACCGGGTGAGCAGCCGCGGCAGATGAAAAGCTACATCAAATTAAATACAAATGAATCGCCGTTCCCGCCGAGCGCAAAAGCGCAGGCGTATGCGGCGGAAGCGGCAAAAAATATGCAGCTTTATTGCGACCCGACGGCGAAGAAGTTGACGCAGGCTGTGGCAGACCGCCTCGGCGTAGATTTTGACGAGGTGCTGTTAACGAACGGCTCGGATGAGATTTTGAATTTCGCGTTTTTAGCCTTTTGCGATGAAACGCATCCGGCGGTGTTTGCAAATATTACCTACGGGTTTTATCCGGTGTTTGCGGCATTAAACAGTATTCCTTATGAAGAAATCCCGCTAAAGAGTGATTTTACAATCGATGTAAACGATTATATCGGCATCGGCAAAACAATTGTGATTGCCAATCCGAATGCACCGACGGGTATTGCACTGCCGAAGGCGGAGATTGAGAAAATTATCGAGAGCAACCCCGACAATGTTGTTATTGTCGATGAAGCGTATGTCGATTTCGGCGGCGAGAGCTGTGTGGATTTGATTCATAAATACGACAATCTGCTTGTAACGCAGACGTTTTCCAAGTCCCGCTCGATGGCGGGTGCGCGCCTTGGATTTGGTGTAGGCTGCAAAGCATTGATTGCAGATTTGAATACAATTAAATATTCGACCAATCCGTACAATGTCAATGCTATGACGCAGGCGGCAGGTCTCGGCTGCATCGAGGATGACGAGTATAATATGCAAAATTGCAAAACGATTATCGAAAATCGAGATTATACAACCAAGGCGCTGCGTGAGTTGGGTTTTACGGTTTTGGGCAGCAAAACGAATTTTGTGCTTGCAAAGCATCCGGGTATCGACGGAAAGACATTATACTTAAAATTAAAGGATGCCGGCATTCTGGTGCGGCACTTTGATAAAAAGGAAATCAGCGACTTTAACCGCATTACCATCGGTACAAAAGCGCAGATGGAAAGCCTGATTTCTGAAACGAAAAGGATTTTGGAGGGGAATTAAATGCTGCGTACAAGTGAAATAAACCGCAAAACTGCGGAAACGGATATTGCATTGAAGTTGAATATTGATGGTACAGGCAGTAGTGAAATTGATACGGGTTGCGGTTTTTTAGACCATATGCTGACGTTGTTTGCAAAGCACGGCAGATTTGATTTGAATCTGACCTGCAAGGGCGATACCTATGTGGATGACCACCACACCGCAGAGGATATCGGTATTTGCTTGGGCGCGGCTTTTGCCGAAGCGCTCGGCGAAAAGCGAGGCATCGTGCGCTACGGCAGTATGCTTTTGCCGATGGATGAAGCGCTGATTTTAAGTGCAGTGGATTTTTCAGGCAGAAGCTATCTTGCCTACGGGCTTGAAATCCCGACAGCAAAGGTCGGCAGCTTTGATACGGAGCTGGCGGAAGAGTTTTGGCTTGGCTTTGTGCGCAATGCGGCAGTTACGCTGCACATTAAGCAAATGGCAGGCACAAACGCGCATCACATCATCGAGGGTGCGTTTAAGTCGGTTGCGCGCAGCTTGCGCGCAGCTGTAAAGATTGATGCGGATGCGGCAAATGAAATTCCGTCTACAAAAGGAGTGCTTTAATTTGGTAGCAATTATAGATTACGGCGTAGGCAATCTGTTTTCCTTAAAAAGCTCGCTGGCGGCAATCGGCGCCGAAGCGGTTGTGACCGGAGATGCAGATGTGATTCGCGCCGCAGACAAAATTATACTGCCGGGTGTCGGTGCGTTCGGCGATGCAGCTGCAAAGCTGCGCGAGAGCGGCCTTGACAAGGTGGTAATTGAAGAAGCGAAAAACGGCAAACCGCTTTTGGGCATCTGCCTTGGTATGCAGCTTTTATTTGACAAAAGCTTTGAATACGGCGAGCATGAAGGTCTCGGCTTAATTCCGGGCGAAATCCGCTCGATTCGCGATGTCATCGGTGAAGGCCTGAAGGTACCGCATATCGGTTGGAACGCTTTAAAGTTTACAAAGAAAAATGAGCTGTTTCGCTATTTAAAGGATGGCGACTATGTGTATTTCGTGCATTCGTTCTACGGTGCAAATTGCGACGAAAGCATCATCGCAACGGCAGAATACGGCGCGGATTTGACTGCGGCGGTAGCCAACGGTAATGTATACGGATGCCAGTTCCATCCGGAGAAAAGCGGAAATGTTGGCCTAAATATTTTAAAATCCTTTTGCGAGATGGAGGCTTAAGTTATGCATATTTTTCCTGCAATAGATTTATATGATGGTAAGGCGGTGCGTCTGTTTAAGGGTGATTACAGCCAAATGACCGTCTACAGTGACAAGCCTTGGGAAATCGCGCTTGATTTTGAAGCACAGGGCGCAACACATATTCACATTGTGGATTTGGAGGGCGCAAAAAACGGCGACACGCCGAATCTGGAAACGGTGAAAAAGATTATTTCTGCAACCGGCCTGTTTTCGGAAATCGGCGGTGGTATCCGCAGTATGGAAACGATTGGAAAATATATTTCTGCCGGTATTGACCGCGTGATTTTAGGTACGGCGGCTGTGCAGGATGAAGCGTTTTTGCGCGCAGCTGTTGAGAAATATGGCGACAAGATTGCAGTCGGCGCAGATATTAAGGACGGCTATGTTGCCATTAAGGGATGGATAGAAAAAAGCGAATATGAATGCTTTGATTTTTGCAAAAAGATGCAGGAAATCGGCGTGAAAACCTTGATTTGTACCGATATTTCAAAAGATGGCGCGATGATGGGCACAAACCACGAGCTGTACCGCCAGCTCAGCGAACAGTTTGATATGCAGATTGTTGCATCGGGCGGCGTATCGTCCATTGAGGATGTAGAGCGGCTTGCAGCGCTTGAGATTTACGGCGCAATTATCGGCAAGGCATATTATACAAAAGCGATTGATTTGAAAAAGGCAATAGAGGTGGCAAAATGATAACCAAGAGAATTATCCCTTGCCTGGACGTGAAAAACGGACGTGTGGTGAAGGGTGTGAATTTTGAAGGCTTAAACGATGTTTCCAATCCGGTTGATCTTGCAAAATACTATAGTGACAACGGTGCAGATGAGTTGGTGTTTTATGATATCACTGCTTCTGCGGAGGGGCGTGCACTGTTTACGGACATCCTTTGCGAGGTCGCACGCACGATTTTTATTCCGCTTACCGTCGGCGGCGGTATCAATACTGTCGATGATTTTGACCGCGTATTGAAATGCGGCGCGGATAAGGTCAGTGTCAATTCCGGCGCAATTAAAAATCCGGATTTGATTTATGAGGCGGCTAAGCGCTACGGCGATCTGTGTGTGGTAATTTCCGCGGATGTGAAGCGCGTAGACGGCGTGTTTCGCGTGTTTGCCAAGGGTGGACGCGAAAACACCGGCATGGAAGCGATTGAATGGATTCGCCGCTGTGTCGGCAATGGCGCAGGCGAGGTCGTTTTAAACTCGATTGATACCGATGGCGTAAAGCAGGGCTTTGATTTAGAGATGCTCGATGCCGTGTGCAACGCAGTCGATGTGCCGGTGATTGCATCGGGCGGCGCA
>JAFQPV010000031.1 GCA_017411585.1 Clostridia bacterium
CGGATTGCTGCGGCAAAATTGTCATCCGTATCGCCAAATGGCGTGTTAAGATTTGCGCCCATAGAAACGATGCTTTTTGCGCCGCTGCCTAAAAGCCATCTGGAGAAATAGCAGCCGTAGCAGCAAATGTCCAAATAAACGCCGCCGCCGTGGCTTTCCTTGTGCCACCAGGTTTTGCCGCGCTGATTATCGGTCATTTCCTCTGCGTTTGCGCTGACGCCTCTGTGCTTTGCACCCTTGCCGAGCGGACCGGTGTGTCCGTTGATGTAGCGCAGCTTCAAAGGCTTTCCGACAATGCCGCTGTCAAGCGCTGCCTTAAATTTAAACAGATACGGTCTCCAGGCAACCGGCCAATTCACAACAGCCTCAATGCCGTACTTTTTAACGTTTGCCTGAATCTTTTTGGCTTCATCTAAGCTGACGGCAATCGGCTTTTCAATGCACACATTTACGCCGCGCGATGCACAAGCTTCGACCACATCCGGCTTTTGCGCATTTTCCGTAAGGATAAATGCAATGTCCGGCTTTTCTTTGTCGAGCATTTCCTCGTAGCTTTCGTATGTGTTTGCACAGTAGTTTTCCTTTACATTTTGCAAATTCCACAGCGGCGTGTAGCGAAGTGGCGGGATGGCTTCCGCATCCGATGGCGCATCGGCAATGGCAACAAGATCCATGTCCGGGCACTCGGTGATGTAGAGTGCCACTTCGTTTACATGCATATGGGAAAAACCGATAATTGCTGCTTTAATCATTTTTCTAACTCCTTTACGCTGACTTCTCTGCCAAGTGCGGCAGATTTGTAGAACAGCTCAATAATTTCGGATACATTGATGGTCTCTTCCGGTTTTATAATCAATTCCGCTTCGCCTTTTAATGCTTTTTTCAGGTTATCCATAATGAAAATGTGTCCCGGAAACGGCGTATCGTAGGGGATGGACTGCGCTTGGATTACTTCCTCGCCGTCTTCGCCATAATACACCTTGCATTCCGGCAGATATATGCCTTTGCTTTTGCCGATGAGACGGATGTCGCTGCTTTCCGGCATATTGGTTGCCCACGCAACCTTAAAGGCAACCTTTGCACCGTTTTCAAAGGTAATGGTGCCGCAGGAGAAGTCCTCAACATCCATTTCGTCGGGATTGAAGGCTCTTGCAATATCCACCTTACCGGTCAGCGCACCGCTCGCCTTTAAAGAGCCGATTTCGGTTTTGTGATTCTGCATGGTTGTGGCGCATACGCTTTCCACCTTCGGATTACCCATCAGCCAAACGAGCGCATCAAGCATATGTACGCCAATGTCGATAAACGCACCTCCGCAGCTGACCTTCTTCATATGGAAGGTACCCCAGAAGGGGATGCCGCGTCTGCGCGTGCGTGAGAGCTCGCCGTAATAAATATCGTCGATGCCGTTTTCTTCAATATACGCCTTTGCAGCAAGTCTGTCCGGCGTAAAGCGCATGGATTGGCACGCCATAAGCAGCTTGCCGTTTTTCTTCGCGCAGTCAAACATTTCTTCGGCATCACTTTTCGTAAATGCAAGCGGCTTTTCGCAAAGTACATTTGCACCGCTGTTTAATGCCAGAAGCGTGTATTCTTTGTGATAACAGTTCGGCACACAAACAGATACAACATCCGGCTTTTCCGCCTGCAGCATTTCCTGCGCATTCGTGTAATAATGCGCAATGCCGTATCGCCCGGCAGTTTCTTTAGCCGCAATTTCGTTTACATCACATACGCCGACAATTTCAAAATC
>JAFQPV010000262.1 GCA_017411585.1 Clostridia bacterium
AACAAGGCGCTCGCTTCCAAAGCAGGCGAGCTTGTGATGGATTTGGACAAGCTCAAAAAAGACTATGATGTTGCAGGCTTGGATGATGAAACCTTAACGAGAATGCTCGCATTTGTTTATACTTATATAGAGGTATTTAACGAAACGGATGCAGATGTGCTTGCATCAGAGTGCTGGACGAGTATGCCGCTTGCGTTTAACGCAAATCCGTGCCTTGCCATGAGCATACTCTATGACCTCGGCTACCCGGTAGCCTGCGAGTCGGACATTCATGGCGCGATTACCTCGGCGCTGCTTTTATGTGCATCGCGCGGCGCGCATAAGCCGACATTTGGTGAGTTTACCGTAAGACATCCGGAAAATCCGAATGCCGAGCTTTTGTGGCACTGCGGTCCGTTCCCGTATTCGGTAAAGGACCCGAGCAGCAATGCAAGACTGTTTAACACGAAGCCGAGCTTCAAGGCAAAGGACGGCGACTACACCATCGCGCGCTTCCAGGCAGATGCCGGCAAGTACACGCTCCTTTGCGGCGAGTACAAGACCTGTGAAGGACCGCTGACCTTCGGTACATATATGTGGGCAGAGTTTAAAAACTGGCCGAAGCTGGAAAAAAAGCTCATCGAAGGCCCGTACATTCACCATATGGTGGAGGCGTACGGCAAGTATGCGGATTTGATGGAAGAATTCTGTAAGTACATTCCGGAACTTACATTTGACCCGTTAGAGGATTAAGGATTGAATCGTTTTTACAATCCCTCAGTCACTGCGTGACAGCTCCCTTTGCACAAGGGAGCCTTGAAAACTGCACATTAAGCCTCCCCTGTGTAAGGGGAGGTGGGTTTGCAAAGCAAACTCGGAGGGGTTGTCAGAACCTGAATAAATCAGTGTCAAAGATAAAGTTAGAGGATTAAGGAGGAAGAAAAATGACAGACTTTTTGTTTGATATGATTGCATCCGAATTAGAGGATGCGGTGGGCAGAGAAAACTGCTCGACGAAAACGATTGATAAGCTGACGCACAGCGTCGACTACTTCTGGCTCTCCAGAATGTGGGCAGACCGTGGTCTGCGTATGCCGGAGGGTGCGTTTATCGTTGCGCCGAAGGATGCAAAGGAGACTTCTGCAGTCTTAAAGATTGCAAACTACTACAAAATCCCGGTAACCACCTGGGGCGCAGGCGGCGGTACGCAGGGCGGCGCAATTCCGGTGTGCGGCGGTATTGTACTCGATACCAAACGCATGAACAAGATTTACGATATTAACGAAGAAGGTATGTACATCGAGTGCGGCACAGGTGCGATTTACAAGCACATCGAGTGGGCTGCAAACGAGCGCGGCTATGCAACCATGCACTATCCGTCCTCTTTAACCTGCTCGACGGTCGGCGGCTTTTTGGCACACCGCGGTATTGGTGTATCTTCCACCAAGTACGGAAAGATTGACGATATGGTTTTGCAGATGGAGGTTGTATTGCCGAACGGCGATATTATTGAGACCTCGCCTGCACCGAAGCACGCTGCAGGTCCGGACCTCAATCAGATTTTCATCGGCTCCGAGGGTACGCTCGGCGTAATGACCAAGGCGCAGATGCGCATTTACGAGCAGCCGGAATCCAGACAGTTCAGAGGCTTTTTGTTCCACAATATGACCGATGCATTCAAGGCAGGTCGTGAGCTTTTGCAGAAGTTTAAGCCGTCCGTAATGCGTCTTTACGATGAAGCGGAAACCGTTTCCATCAT
>JAFQPV010000263.1 GCA_017411585.1 Clostridia bacterium
GACGCATATGAATTTGAAGCGTGTACTTCTTTTAGCAGGACATTACGGCAGCGGCAAGACAAATATCGCAGTAAATATGGCGATGGAATTAAAACGTAAGGGCAATGAAACGCTGATTGCTGACATTGACATTGTCAATCCGTATTTTCGTACGAAGGACAGTCAAAAGGAGCTGGAGGCGGCGGGCATTCCGCTGATTTGCTCGGCATATGCAAATTCCAACGTCGATATTCCGGCATTGCCGCAGGAGCTGTATTTAATCACTGAAAAACGCGATAGCTTCGCTGTTGTGGACATCGGTGGCGATGACCGTGGTGCACTCGCGCTTGGCAGGCTCTCCGATGCAATTAAGGACGAGGACAACTATGAAATGTTTTTGGTTGTCAACGTTTACAGACCGCTTACGAGGAATTTAGAGGATATGCTTGAGGTTGTTGGGGAAATCGAGGCAGCATCTAAACTGCCGTTTACCGCAATCATTAACAACTCAAACCTCGGTGAGGAGACAACGGCCGAGCAGGTGCTTGCTTCCGTGCCGCTTGTGGAAGAAATTGCAAGCGCGCTGCAGCTGCCGGTGAAAATGACCACAGTAAAAGAGACGCTAGCAGACGAGCTTTCCGGTAAAATCGAGAACTTGTTTGCACTGACATTGCAAGATAAAATTATTTAAGATAAATTTGTAATCTTGGGGAGGTAGTACAATGGCAAAACTTAGTTTTAGAACTGATTTTTGTAAGGGCTGCAGCTTATGTGTAAATGCATGCCCGAAAAACGTTTTGGCGATTTCCAAAGACAAAATCAACGCGAAGGGACACCATCCGGTTGAAGCAGTCAATCCGGACGCTTGTGTTGGTTGTGCATCCTGCGCAATTATGTGCCCGGATTGCATTATTACAGTAGAAAGGTGAGTGAGCAAAATGGCAGATAAAGCATTGATGAAGGGTAATGAAGCAATCGCAGAGGCTGCAATTATGGCCGGTTGCCGTTTCTATTTCGGTTATCCGATTACACCGCAGACAGAGATTGCTGCTTACATGGCAAAGAGAATGCCGAAAATCGGCGGTACATTTTTACAGGCAGAAAGTGAGGTTGCCGCAATTAACATGGTATACGGCGTAGCATCGACCGGTATGCGTGTTATGACCTCATCCTCCAGTCCGGGTATTTCCTTAAAGGCAGAGGGTCTTTCGTACCTTGCAGGTGCAGATTTGCCGTCCCTCGTTGTAAACGTACAGCGCGGCGGCCCGGGTCTTGGCGGTATTCAGCCGTCCCAGTCCGACTATTTCCAGGCAACACGCGGCGGCGGTCACGGTGACTATCATATGATCGTACTTGCGCCGGCATCCGTACAGGAAATGGCGGATATGACTGTAAAGGGCTTTGATTTGGCAGATAAGTACCGCATGACCGCAATGGTATTGGCAGACGGTACAATGGGACAGATGATGGAGCCGGTATCCCTGGATATCAAGCCGTCCGATCCAATCGAAAAGCCGTGGGCCGTTACAGGTACACAGAAAGCAAGAAAGCACAACATCATTAACTCGCTTTCCCTCGTGCCGGAAGAGCTTGAGCAGCTCAACATCGCAAGATATGAGCGCTATAAGCTGATTGAAGAAAACGAAGTGATGTACGAAGAGTACATGATGGACGATGCAGAGTACTGCATTGTTGCATTCGGTATCGCAGCGCGTGTGTCGAAGAATGCAATCGTTGAAGCACGTAAACAGGGCATTAAGGTTGGTTTAATCCGCCCGATTACGCTTTGGCCGTTCCCGAAAAAGCCGCTCTTAGCAGCAGCTGACAAGGTAAAGGCATTTATGTCTGTTGAGCTTTCCATGGGTCAGCTCATCGAAGATGTTCAGATTGCAACACAGTTTAAAAAGCCGGTACATCTCTGCAACAGAGTCGGCGGTATGATTGTTACGCCGGAGCAGGTACTTGCGAAAATTAAGGAAATTAGCGAAAACGGAGGTGCGAAATAATGGTAGTATTTAAGAAACCGGAAGCATTGGCAGATGTACCTTTACATTATTGTCCGGGTTGTACCCATGGTATCGTACATCGTCTTGTAGCTGAAGTAATTGACGAATTAGGCATTGAGGGCAAGACCATCGGTGTAGCACCGGTTGGTTGCTCTGTAATGGCATATAACTATTTTAACTGCGATATGGTTGAAGCATCGCACGGTCGTGCACCGGCAGTTGCAACAGGTTTAAAGCGCGCAAACCCGGAAGGACACGTTGTGTTCACTTACCAGGGCGACGGTGACCTTGCATCCATCGGTATGGCAGAAACCGTACATTCCGCAGCAAGAAATGAAAATATCACAATTATTTTCATCAACAACGCAATCTACGGTATGACCGGCGGCCAGATGGCGCCGACATCCCTGCCGGGTCAGGTAACACAGACTTCGCCGTACGGCCGTGACGTTAAGGCTTGCGGTTATCCTGTAAAGATTTGCGAAATGCTCTCTGAGCTGGAAGGTCCGGAATACCTCGAGCGTGTTGCCGTAAACAACGTTGCAAACGTAAGAAAAGCGAAGAAGGCAATTAAAAAGGCTTTCGAAAACCAGTTAAATAACAAGGGCTTTTCCTTGGTAGAAGTAATTTCCACCTGCCCGACCAACTGGGGTATGACACCGCAGAAGGCACTCGAGTGGGTTGATGAAAAGATGATTCCGTACTATCCGCTTGGCGTTTACAAAGACAGAAGTGCGGAAAGTGAAGAGAAATAAGGGGAGGGAGCAAGATTATGAGTACTACACAGATTTTGATTGCCGGCTTCGGCGGACAGGGTATCTTGTTCTCCGGTAAGTTTTTGGCATATAAAGGTCTTATGGAAGATAAGAATGTAAGCTGGCTTCCGTCCTACGGTCCGGAAATGCGCGGCGGTACTGCAAGCTGCAGCGTTATCATCAGCGATTCGCCGGTTGGTTCTCCGATTGTGTCCACACCGGACGTATTGGTTGCTATGAACCTGCCGAGTTTGGATAAATATGAAGACGCAGTTGTACCGGGCGGTACCATCTTCGTTGAATCCTCTTTGATTGAGCGCAAGGTAAAGCGTACGGATGTAAACGTGGTTTATATTCCGGCAACAAAGCTTGCATCCGAAAACAAGATTGACACACTTGCAAATATGATTATGACCGGTAAGCTTTTAGAAACCCTCGGTATGTATACCGATGAGGGCGTTCGTGCGGCACTCGGCAAGGTTGTATCTGCAAAGCGTGCAGATATGCTTGAGGTTAATGTCGGCGCATTGGAGCTTGGCAAAAACTATTAATTGGTACGTGATGACAAATGAAAAAGCATTATATTATTGACGCACACTGTCATATATATCCCGAAAAAATCGCAGCGAAGGCAACGGAGAGCACAGACCGCTTTTACGATGTGCATTCCGCATTTGACGGTTCTTTAAAGCAGCTGTTAGATGCAGGAAAAAGCGCTGGTGTAGACAAGTTTTTGGTGCAGTCTGTTGCAACAACGCCGCATCAGGTGGAGAGCATCAACTCCTTTATCGCAAGAGAGGTAGAGGCGCATAGTGATGTGTTGGTCGGACTTGGCACAATGCATCCGGACAGCGAGGATATTTGCGCAGATGTAGACCGCGTAAAAGAGCTTGGTCTGCACGGCATTAAAATGCATCCGGACATTCAAGCGTTTCCGCTTGACGACGAGAGATGTATGCCGTTTTATGAACGCTGCGCGAAGCTCGGTCTTCCGGTTTTGATGCATACAGGCGATTATCGCTACGATTATTCCAATCCGGACAGACTGCTAAACGTCTTAAAAACCTTCCCGAAGCTGACCGTTGTCGGCGCACATTTTGCCGGCTGGTCTGTTTGGGATGAGGCGCTTGAAAAACTTGCATCCTTCGAGAATTTGTATGTGGATTCTTCATCCACGCTCGGCTTTGCCAAGGATGAAGCCAAGGTCAAAATGCTGATTGAAGGTTGGGGAGAGGACAAGATTTTGTTTGCCTCCGACTATCCGATGTGGAAATCGGCAGACGAAATCAAGATGCTCGAAAAGCTGAAGCTGTCCGACTCGGCATACGAAAAGATTTATCATCTGAATGCCGAAAAAGTATATAAGCTGTAACAATGAAAAGCACGGAATAAATCCGTGCTTTTTTGTTGTAGATTGTGATTTGGTGTGGTATAATGAGTTTGTAAAGCAAACTCAATGAATTGCCTTACGGCATGAATTGAAAATTATAAATTTCATGAATTGAGCCTTGCGGCTCATGAATTGCACTTCGTGCATTAAAAGCAATTCAATTCATGGAGCGTAGCGAGAATTCATGGCTTTAGCCAATTCATGACAACGGAGTTGTCAATTCATCAAAAACAATTGGCATCTAAATTGTTCACTAATTTTATACTGAGAATAGTTGAGAATGTTTGAAGTTAAAAGGATAAATTATTTTTATTTAATCCTGACTTGACACGAGTAAGAAATGTCAAATTTTGGAGACTCAAATAAAGCCTTCCCCTTGAGGGGAAGGTGTCAGCGGTAGCTGACGGATGAGGTGTAGAAAGCTATGCTTTCGTGGTTTAATAAAAAGTAACTTTTCTTAGAGTAACGCCAATAAATTGGCTACA
>JAFQPV010000264.1 GCA_017411585.1 Clostridia bacterium
TAGTTTGGATAAAGAGCAAGGCAAAAACGACCGACATCCTGACGGATTTCGGTCGTTTTTAACACGGCTATTTGCCAAAATATTGCTTTTTAAGGCGTTTTATCCCTAAGACTACTCGCCCTTCGCAGTCTTTTTTATCTTGCATACATATTGTTTAATTCTCTGAAGCGTTTTCTGTCGATGCTGTCCAATTGCTCACGCGTTAAACGGTACGCCCAGTTGCCGTCCGCCTTGCCCGGAATGTTGAGGCGCGTATCCGAGCCATAGCCGAGCAAATCCTGAATCGGCAGAATAGCCAGTCTTGCGTGGCTTGCAAATATCGTTCGAAGGATACTTGCACAGCCGCTCTCCCAGTGCCCCTCGTGGCCGCAATACGCGAGCATCTTGGCACGGGAGGCATCGTCTAACTCCCAAAGGTAGCCAAGCAGCGTATTGTTATCGTGCGTGCCGGTATAGGCAACACAGTTTTCCGGATAATGGTGCGGCTTATGTGCGCTGTCGCCGTCCGACAAAAAGCCGAACTGGAACACGCGCATCCCCGGAAAGCCGCTTTTTTCAACGAGTGCGTGCACCTCCGGCGTAATATCGCCCAAATCCTCGGCAATAATCTCCGTATCGCCCGCAGCCGCCTTGATTGCATCCACGAGCTCCATACCCGGTCCCTTTTCCCAGTGCCCTTCCTTGGCGGTTTCCGCCTTGCCGGGCACTGCCCAGTACGATTCAATACCGCGGAAATGGTCAATGCGCACAGCATCAAACATTTTCGACATATGGCGAATGCGGTCGCACCACCATTTGTAGCCGTCCTTTTGCATTTCTGCCCAGTTGTAAATCGGATTGCCCCAAAGCTGACCGTCCGCGCAGAAATAATCCGGCGGCACACCTGCCACCCATGCCGGCTGATTTTCACCATCCAAGCAATACTGCTCTTTATTACTCCACACATCGCAGCTGTCGTGCGACACATAAATCGGAATGTCACCGATGATGCGGATGCCGCGCTCATTTGCGTATTTTTTAATTTCCGCCCACTGTGTGAAAAATTCATACTGGATAAACTTCCACATAAAGAGCACATCTTCATCAATAGCATCGTTCGTCCACGAAAACCACGGCAGCTCGTTATTTGCCGCTTTGCGCGCCATAAACTCGCAGAATTTGGACAAATATGTATCCCCTGCGATAAAGCTTTCGATTTCGCCGCGATTGCTTACGCGCTTTGACGCGAGCATCAAAAGCTCTAATCGCGTGTGGTATAAACGCACAAACTCGCAGACATACGGGTTCTGCTGGCGGTATATATCCAGCTCCTCGCGCGTTACAAGCCCCTTATTGTGCAGAACATTTAAGTCCACAAAATACGGATTGCCGCCAAAGGTCGAATACGACTTATACGGCGAGTTACACTCGTCCACCATACAAAACGGCAACACCTGCCAATAGTGAAAGCCGCAATCGGCTAAAAAATCTATAAAATACTTCGCCTCGCTGCCGAAGCTGCCGATGGAATACTCACCGTACAGCGAGGAAATATGCATCAAAACACCGCTTCTTCTCTCCAATTCTAAAACCCCTTAAGCATATTTTTCAACGAAATTGATAATCGGCGTCGGATCCTCCAAGCCGTGCGGATGATGCCCGCAGCCTGCCTTGCCGTAGGTTTCGATAATGCCGCCGTTTGCGCGGTATTTTTCTGCAAATACTGCACCGTTTTCATCGTACGGTACAACAACATCGCTGTCGCCGTAGACCATAACCACCGGAATCTTGTTTGCCAAAAGAATATCCGTTTTGTCAATCGGATGATCGCGGTAGTTGATTAAATCGATAAGCGTCATACCGGTTGCATAAACAAACTCGGCATAAATCTTTGCACCCGAGGTTCTTGCACCGAGGCCGCACGGACAGGACAAATAGTTCATCACCGGCGCATCGATGTACATGCACGATACAAGGTGCGGATACTTCGCCGCAAGCTTTACGGCAATCTGACCGCCGCAGCTCATTCCGACCGGCACGCAGGTCATATCTAAATCATAAGTCTTGCTGATATACGCACAAAAGCGCGCCTTCGTGTCAATTTCTTCTTCTAATGCCCAACGGGTAGGATTTTTGTTAAACGCTACACACCAACCGCGCTTTAACATCTCAATTTCAAAGCCCGGAAACGCATCTCTGTACTCTGTTTTAAGTAGCCACTTACCGTTTCTTTCCCCCTTCGGAAATACGATAGAAGCATCCTTGCCCTCAAATTCAAATTCTTCAATTTCAAAACCAAACCAATCTGCCATTGTCTAAACTCCCTTTCATTTTGAGTTATACACAGTATAGCAGATTATATATAAAATTGCAAGATTTGTCCCCAATCCCGCACGCCAAAAATATTTTTAAAAAATTTCAAAAAAAGTCTTTACAAATTAGAAATCTCGTGTTATAATATTAAACGTTCCAAAGACATGCGGGAGTGGCTCAGTGGTAGAGCGTCACCTTGCCAAGGTGAACGTCGCGAGTTCGAATCTCGTCTTCCGCTCCA
>JAFQPV010000265.1 GCA_017411585.1 Clostridia bacterium
GTATTTATTGAAAACTACAACGTTACGATTGCAGAGCTTTTAACAACGGCGGCTGATGTTTCCGAGCAGATTTCTACTGCAGGTAAAGAAGCTTCCGGTACAGGCAACATGAAGTTTATGTTAAACGGTGCACTTACCATCGGTACCTTCGACGGCGCAAACGTTGAAATGAGCGAGCAGGCAGGCATCGAGAATATGTTTATCTTCGGTCTGCGCGCAGATGAGGTTGCAAAACGTTACCGCTTCGATACGGCAGAGGTGCAGTCGATTTATGCATCGAATATGCCGTTAAAGCGCGTACTTGACCAACTGATTGACGGCACAATCGAGCCGAATCATCCGCAGCTGTTTAAAGAAATTTATCAGTCTCTGCTCTTTGGTGATTACGGTACACCGGACCCGTATATGGTTGTTCGCGACTTTGATGCATATAGGGATATGCAGGCAACACTTGCAAGAGAATTCACAAACAAGGCACTGTGGAACAAGAAGGCTGTTATCTACACAGCGGCTGCAGGCTTCTTCTCTTCGGACAGAACGATTGCAGAATACAACAAGTATATCTGGAACTTGCCGAGCATTAAATAATTGAAACAAAACCGGGCTGTATCCCCTTTTCCGGGATACAGCCTTTACATTACAGGTGATTTTTTTGAAAGCAGAACACAATTCACAAAATTTATTTTTCAGAAGTCCGTTCGGTGCGCAAAAATGCAGCACCGAGGTTACGCTGCGCCTCGGCATCCGCAGTGCGGAATGGCCGAAAAGCTTACGCGTAAAGTATACTATCGGTGATTCAGATGCGCAGTACATCGGTATGTATTTTTATACCACGATGTTAGACACTACGTATTACGAAGCAAAGCTGACCTTGCCGGCAGTGCCCGGTCTTGTATTCTACGTGTTTGAAATCGAAATGCACGATAAGGTGTATATATACGGAAACAATGTAAGCCGCTACGGCGGCGCAGGTCAGCTGTACGAAAAGAATGCGATTCCGTATCAGATTACGGTCTACGATGCCGCATACGAGACACCAAGCTGGTTTAAAGGCAGTGTTATGTATCAGATTTTCTGCGACCGTTTTCATCGCGGCGGCGGCACGGACAGCCTTGCAAGGCGTGATGATATTTTGCCGCGCGCCTGGGGTGATACGCCGTACTACAAGCCGGAGCAATTCGGCGGCGAGTATCTTGCAAACGACTTTTTCGGCGGCAATTTAAAGGGCATTACCGAAAAGCTGGACTACATCGCGGATTTGGGCATCCATGTGCTGTATTTAAACCCGATTTTCGAGGCGTATTCCAACCACAAATACGACACGGGCAACTACGAAAAGATTGACGAAATGTTCGGCACGGAGGAAGACTTTAGCACGCTGTGCAGTGCGGCGGCGCAAAAGGGCATCCGCATCGTCCTCGACGGCGTGTTTAACCACACCGGCTCGGACAGCAAATACTTTAACAAAAATGGAAAATATGACACGCTTGGTGCGTATCAAAGCACAGACTCACCCTATTTTGATTGGTATGATTTTGAAACGCATCCGGACAAATACACCTGCTGGTGGGGCATCAAAACCCTGCCACACGTAAACGAGCTCTCCCCTTCCTATGTGGATTACATTTTAACCGGCAAAGATGCCATAATCAAAAAGTGGCTGCGCAAAGGCGCCTCCGGTTGGAGACTCGATGTGGTGGATGAATTGCCGGGCGCATTTGTAAAAATTCTGCGTAAAGCCGTAAAAGAAGAAAACCCGGATGCCGTCATCATCGGCGAAGTCTGGGAAGATGCATCTAATAAGGTAAGCTACGGTGAGCAGCGCGAATACCTGGGCGGTTTCGAGTTAGACAGCGCAATGAATTATCCCCTGCGCGATGCACTTATCGCCTTTGTCACCGGCAAAATCGGCGGCGAAGAATTTAACGCGCGTATGAACACCTTAAAGGAAAACTATCCAAGTGAA
>JAFQPV010000266.1 GCA_017411585.1 Clostridia bacterium
CCGCCGATGTTCATGCCTGTGCCATATACCATGCTGCTCACACCACAGTTTTTGATGTCGCCGCCAAACTGTGAACCAACCATACCGCCGACACGCATAACAGAACGCACGCTGGAACCGTCAACATAAATATTATAAATTGTCGAATTCTTCGCCGTACCGGCAAGCACACCCGAATCCGATGTCGAAGTAATACTTGCATTGTTCAATCGCAGATTCTTTATAGTTGCGGAGTCAATTTCTCCGAATAAACCTGCATATTTACCACTGGCATCGTTATAATACAATCCGCTGATTGACTTTTGGCTACCGTCAAATGTGCCTTTAAACGGTGCAGCCTGTGTACCAATCGGCTCCCACTGCAATGTGGAATTCAAAGTAATATCATTAACAAGCTTTACGGTTTTGCCCGCAAAATCCTTGCCGCTGTTTACCATGTACGCAAGTCCTGCCAAATCCTTGTCATCGTGGATGTAATAGGTGCTGTAATTGTCTTTATACCAATCGGTTTCATAATTCTTTGTGCTAATGTATGTATCAAGCGCATCACCCTCAACCGTATCAGAAAGCTGACTCTCCCAATTCGCAAGCAATGCATACGGCACATCCTCCTCCGCCTTATCAAGAGGCGAGAACTCTACACGAATAACTGCACTCTTAATGTTGGTTAAATGGATACGCAGCTTTTTGCCGTACTTTGCCATACGCGCCTGCTGAATTTCCGGATTCGGAGAGGTCGGCAGCGGCTCAGCATTTACCCATTCAAAGGTACCGTTACTTCTGGTGATTTTAGCAACAATGCTTTGTGTACCAACCGTAATTGTAGCACTCTTTCCGTCCTCGGAAACCACAACATCTGCATCGCCTGTGTGTGCATGCCAATAGACATCATTAAATGTCCCCGCTGCACTTGTCGCCTGGATTTCATCCTGTACAACCACGCGGCGACGGTTGTCTGTAAGCATAATACCTCTGTAATACTTTTCAAACTTTTCGTTGGTAGAAGTTAAATCCATAATACCATAGCCGGTATTTTTACTACTGCCGCTCTCAATCAGCTTTACAAATGAGGATTTGCTCTGCTCGCCCGAATAACCCGGGTCAACAATCAAGGTATTGTTACCCTCACCGCGCATACAGTAGTAGGTGTAACGCTGAGAATCTACAGTAGATGTGCTGAAATACCCCGGCCATACATAGTTACCGGAACCAATGGTCTTTACAAAGCGCTTTCCGTTCATATCAAGAACGAACGAGCCGAGCGACATACCGACATGACTGGCTTCAATATTACCGCCCTGCATACCGACAAATGCATTGTCTGTATGCGAAGCGTTGACTTCAAAGCTCGAACGCATCGTTAAAATATTGACGTCATCCTCGCTGACATGCGCTTTATCAAGGGGCAGTCTGGAAAGCGTATCAAAATCCGTTTCCTGCGGCACATACCACAAAAGTGCACACACTGCATCCTCATTGCTAAAGGTTTTATTGTTTAACTGCAGGAAGTTATTGATATAGGACGCATATTCCGGCTTATCCAAATAATCCGCAAACCAATACATAATCCAGGAAATGACCATTGAACCGGAACAGTCGCCGAAGTTAAATACACCGGTAATACCATTCATATAAATCGGAAACTCCGGTGTTTCTGCAACACCTTGCACATCAATATGTCTATAGCGATTCGGCAAAACATAATTCTTGTTTGCCAATGCGCCCATATACGCCGCCATACCGCGCACAAGATACTCAGTTGCATAGCTCCAGTAACCGATACCCTCGCGGAAGAAGCCACCGTCCTGATACTGCACAAGACCTTTATGCAGATAGTGTGCTGCACTTTCCAGAATAAACTCACAAAGCGAACTAAATTTGCCGCTGGTGTCATTTGCATCATAAAACGCGATAGCCGATACCATACCGG
>JAFQPV010000267.1 GCA_017411585.1 Clostridia bacterium
CGCGAGCATGGAAAGCGTCCCCCAAAACGGATGTGTCAGAATACGGTCGATTTTTCGGTCTGTCAGGGCAGCATTTTCCGGCACGGTAACGCAGGCGTTAAAAATGTGCTCGCTTTCAGAAATGAGGTCGACAGATTGTGCAGGTTTGTCTGAGATTTGCGGCGCAAGCTGTGCAAAACGCGTTGCAATTTCAATTGTGCCTTTCAGCACGTCTAAGCCCTTACCGCCGCGTGCGCCTGTCAGTACAATCGGGATGCCCAGCATTAATCTGAGCTTTTCTTTGTCGATCATAATGCCTTTTTTGTGCGCTTCGTCGATTAAATTGATGCACAAGACAACGTTTTTGGTGATTTCAAGAACTTGCAAAAGCAAAATAAGATTGCGCTCTAAGCAGGTCGCATCTGCCACCATAACACTCACGTCTGCCTGACCGCTTTTGATGAAATCGCGCGTGATTTCTTCTTCCTGCGAGCGGGCATACAGCGAATATGTGCCCGGGGTGTCAATCAGCGTATAGGTTTTGCCGCCGTATACGTATGTACCAACGGCATTTGCAACCGTTTTGCCGGTCCAGTTGCCGGTGTGCTGATGCAGACCGGTCAGCTGATTAAAGACCGTGCTTTTGCCGACGTTCGGGTTGCCGACAAGCCCGATGGTGTATTTGTCTTTTTGCATCCGAATCCCTCCTTACAGTGCTTGAACAGATATATTTTTTGCATCTTCTTTTCGGAGTGCAATGACTGCGCCGCGAATCTCGTAAGCAACTGGGTCACCGCAAATGCTTTTGTGCAATGCGGTGATTTTTGTGCCGGATGCAATGCCCAAATCCAGCATGCGGCGCATGAAAGTGCCTTTTGCATCTATATGGGTAACACGGCAGCTGCCGCCGAGCGGCAATTCGTCGAGTGTATGCATAATCTTCACCTCATTTTCAGTGTATGCCGACGCTTGCAAATCGGTGTAAAACATAGTATAATGGGTATATAGTGCAGTAATAAGAGGTGAGAAAATGTCGAAGCAAAGCTATTTGAGAGAGCGGCTGAAAAGTATGCCGGATTTTGTGTTTTCCTACATACAGAATTACTACGACGGCGAGAGTGTGAATACGCAGATTGCGTATTGCATCGATATCAAGATTTATTTTGATTTTCTGCGGCTCTACCGCTTCCGTGAATTGGACAGCAACGAAAAGTTTACGCCGGAACATTTAGACTGCGTAACCGTCGACGACCTTTTGAATTTCAAAGCGTATTTAAAGGAGTACGAAATCTACACGCAAACCGAGGACGGGCGTGTGATTACGCGCGTTGTGCGCAACTCCAGCTACGGCATTAACCGTAAGCTGTCCGCCGTGCGTGGGCTGTACAGCTTTTTGTATAAGACGGACAAGATTTCGCAAAACATCACCGACAAAATCACCTTTGCAAGCATCAATCAGAAAATCAAAAAGCCCTTAACCACACAGGAGACTGTGCGCATCTTAGATGTCATTTTTAACGGCGACAAGTACTATCAGGGCAGAGATTTAACAGAGTATAACAAGCGCAAGCTGCGCGATATTGCAATTTTTACCACCTACCTCGGCACGGGCATTCGTGTCAGTGAGTTAGTCAATTTAAATGTAGAGGATATCTGCTTTGAAACCTCGTCGTTTATCGTAACCCGCAAGGGCGGCGAGCAGCAGGAAATCTTTATGCCGGCGCAGGTCGAGCAGGAGCTTTTGGCGTATATGGAGGAGCGCGAAAAACTAAATGCCAAGGACGGGCAAGCACTCTTTATCAGCCGAAACGGCAGCCGCATTACCGTCAGCGCCGTGGAGAAAAACTTAAAGCGTTACTGTTATACTGCAGGCGTAACGCACTCGGATAAAACGCGCCCGCACGCGCTTCGCCGCACCTTTGCCTGCCGTATGCTCGAAGACGGCGTCGATATTAAGATGGTCGCCGAGCTGATGGGGCATAAAAATATTGAGGTAACGCATAAATTTTACGCACAGTATTCGAGCAAAGCACGCAAAGAGGTTATGCAGAACTTTTCAATTATCAAAAAAGAAGATTGAAAGGAGAATATAGATGA
>JAFQPV010000268.1 GCA_017411585.1 Clostridia bacterium
ATTTTTGCCTTCTGCTCTGCGGTTAAATCATCGTAGAGCCAGTCGTAGACATAGGCATAGCCGGAGGCAATCTCCGCCGTACAAAGTGAGCTGTTAAAGCCTGCCCAGTCTATCCATCTGTCGTATGCCAAAACTTCCTGCCATACCATATCGAGGTATTCTTGTTTGCCTTCGATTTTATAGCAGAACGCAAGCGACGATAAGCGGTTTCTCGCTGCACGCGCAGGACCGATGATGTTGCCTCTTGTGTTGGTTGTATATTCGGTCGGCGGGCTTACAAAAGCCTGCGCTGCCTCCGCCTTGATGATTTCGTACCAACGCTTTGTAATGTAGTCGGCATTTACCTTTGCGCGCATCTCGTCCCAGTCGTTTACCAAAATACGCGGGTGTTGCTTTAAGTTGTTTACATAGCTGCTCTGTGAAAGCGGCTTTTCCGGCTTGACATTCGGCCAGTAAATCTTTTCGTTACCGAGCAGCATACCCTCCATCTTCACCTCATCTGTTGTGTAGATGGAAATGTTATCTACATAGGTCATCATATTGTCCGCTGTAGAGGAAAGAAACTCCAGACGGATTGCACCAAAGTTTGTCAGCGGGTCAAACTTAATGTCCGAGCCGGCTTTGCCGTTGATGCTTTGCTTAATCACGCTGTTTTCCAAG
The DNA here is from genome assembly GCA_017411585.1 of Clostridia bacterium. Classification (GTDB taxonomy): domain Bacteria; phylum Bacillota; class Clostridia; order UBA1381; family UMGS1253; genus RGIG2041. The sequence continues at coordinate 661 of JAFQPV010000268.1, forward strand.
TCAATTTCCAGATGTACATAGTTCCAATCCTGGCGGTTTACATTTTTTGTGCGCGCATTGATCAGACCGATGGATTTTGCAATTCTTGTGTCGCCGCTGTAAAGCATTAAACTTGCGGTGTTCGTGTTCGGCAATACCGCATAGTCCATTGTAAAGCGGCGCGCCAGATTCGGCAGCTGGAAATCCACCGTCGGACCGTGCGACTTTCCGTCCTCCGCGCCCAGACGCAGCATGCGGTTGCCGCCGATTTCTACAATTTCCGTGTAGCTCGATGCGTCGGTAAACAGTTTTTCCGGACCGTCAGCGCCTTCGATTCTTGCGCTCTTTGCCGTACCGACAGCTACATCGGACATATCGGCATTGATAAGCACATATGCACCCTGCGGAATTTCCGCGCGTGTCGGCGTGGTTTTCGGCTCCACATTCACCGGCGGCGCAACCTCGCGCTCGCCGATGGTGCTGATTTTAATATCGTCATAATATGTACCCGCGCCCACCGTTTTCGTTACGCCATAGAGACGAAGCTGCGCTTCCTGCGCTTCACCGAACTCTGCAAACGTACCGATATTTGCGACCGAGCCGTTGGCTTTTACTTCAAACGCCATGGTCGACAGATTTACAGTAGCCTCTACATCTGTCCACTCGTTCGGATCACCGTCCCAAAGCACGTACTCTGTGCTTGTCATTGTGTTGCGCAAGCAAATTTTCGGTGCGCCGTTTGCGCTCTTCATGCGTAAGCTTACCTTAAGCGTTTGCGCTTTTGAAATGTCAAACGCAGGTGTGCTTGCGCGCGGGCCGCCGCCGCTGTCGCAGGCGCAATCCGCCACGTGATGCACATACAGCGCCTTGCCGCCGTCCTCCGTTTGCACAACGCGCGTCAGAAATTGCTTTTCTGCATTTTCCGTGCACGTCATACCCGCAGGCTTTTCGCCTGCAGTTTGTGCTTCGAAGTTTTCTTCAAAAAGCACGGTTTCACCGTCGGCTGCAAGTATCGGTAACGTGCCGATGCACGAAAGCATCATTACGCTTGCCAAAAGACTTGCTACAATTTTCTTCATAATGCCACTCCTTTGTTTTTATATTTTTACAGTATATTTTAATTGTAACACTAAAAAATG
>JAFQPV010000269.1 GCA_017411585.1 Clostridia bacterium
GATTTATTTACCTCGGGGAGAAGAACATTTACCGTAATACGCTTTGTAAGCGCTTTTGAATAATAGTTAAATTCCAAAAAAACCATAATTATTTTCCTTTCATATAATTTTAACATATATTTTTTAAATTATAACCCTCATATGCTCATGTGATATTAAGGGCAAAAATTTTCAAAGGCTTTCCTTTGACTCGTGCAGATTATAAAGCCGTCTCTTCCACAGTCTCCAAAGCAGCCTTTTTCTTTTCCTTACCGAACACATATCTATACATGAAGTAGTGCATCACAAACGTACCTGCCCAGGACAGCGGGAAGCACCAATACAACGATTCGAATGTACCGATTGCCTGAAACGCCGTTAAAATCCACACAATACGGATGCCGCAAACGCCGACAACGGAGGTAATCAGATTCATAATTGAAGCGCCCATACCGCGCAGTGCACCGCTCATGACATTCATAATGCCAAGAAAAACATATGTGTAGCCAAGCAAATTGAACTTACGCAGCGCAAACGAAAGTCCCTCCGGATCGTCCGGCAGGTAAAGCCCAAGCAAAAGCTCATCCGCAAAATAGGTTATAAACGACTGAATTACACCAAGACCAACAACATACAAAAGACAGATGCGCACGGTTTTCTTGATTCTGTCAAACTTTTTCGCGCCGAAATTCTGACTTGTAAATACCATTGCCGCCTGATACATACTGTTAAGCATTACATTGTAAAACTCCGTAATACTCGTCGATGCCGCACTACCGGCAATCGCCGCCGAGCCAAAGCTGTTTACGCTCGACTGCACAAGCAAATTCGACATTGAATACACCGCACTTTGTATGCCGGACGGCAAACCGAAGCGAACCATTTTCCAAAAAGGCTCTTTATAGAAGCGAATCTTTTTAAGATGGATTCTTGTGTTATCCTCTTCACGACAGAGGATAATAAGCATTGCAATTGCCGTAAACACCTGCGAAGCTACGGTTGCCCACGCTACGCCGGCTGCACCCATATGGCATACGCAGACAAAAAACAAATTCAGTAAGACATTGATAATGCCCGAAACAGTAACAATATACAGTGCGCGCTTTGTGTCGCCCTTTGCGCGCAAAATGCCGGCGCCGAAATTGTATATAAGCGCAGGTACAAAGCCGACGGCGCGAACTCTTAAATACGCCAGCGCCTCCGGCATAACATTGTCCGGTACATCGATCATCTTGAGTAGCGGTTTTGTAAATATGAGGCAAGCAATCGCGATAAGCAGTCCGCCGTAAACCGCCGTTGCAATCGCCGTATGCGCAGCTTTACTGATGCCTTCCTCTTGTCTTGCGCCGATTGCCTGCCCAAGTACAATGACCGCACCCGCGGAAAGCCCCAAGATAAAATTCATAAACAGGTTGACAATTGTGCTGGACGTGCCGACACCTGCAAGCGCCACCTGCCCTGCATAACGACCGACCACGACGACATCTGCCGCATTATACAATTGCTGCAAAAGCGCCGTGAGCATAAAAAGTGCTGAAAATTTCAAAATCTTGCCCCAAAGCGGACCGTGAATCATGTCAATGCTGTTACTTTTCACTGCCATCCCCATCGCCTCCTATAAGTAAATTATAGCAGATGACAAAAATATGTACATAGAACATTCAAAACAACATGGATTTTTCAAAACTAAATTACAGTTTATGGTTGCTTTTATTTTCGCTTTGTGTTAGAGTTAATAATATCTTAAAAGCTAAAAGGTGATACCGTATGTTCAAGGATATAGAAAATTTAAAAATTAAAAACATCAGCAAAGGCGAGTCGCATTTTCCCGGCAGTGTAAAGTCCAGAAAAATGAATGCCTTCATATTTCGTATAAACGGCGCTTGCCGCTATGAATTTAAAGACACAACCATTGATGTACATACCGGTGAGATTATTTTTATGCCGAAGGGCTCTGCTTATGACGTTTATTCCACTTCCGACGTACCGTGTGCGCATGTTTCTATCAGCTTTGATGCCGATTTGACAAGTCCGACGCCGTCTGTGTATTCCTTTGACGATTATGCCGAAAGAGAACAGATTCTAAGCACACTGCACGAGCTTTGGAAATTTGGCGGGCAGACAGATATATACAAGTGCTACGCACTTTTTTATGACTTCCTTACCTACATATCTAATATCGAAAAATTAAACTATGCCGACAAAAAGAAGCTGAACCTGATTTCCCCTGCAGTTGACTACATTAAAAAGCACATCTACGATGCAGATTTAAAAACAGACAATCTGCATCAGTTGTGTGGCGTTTCCGGCACGTATTTCCGTAAAATTTTCCTGGCAAACTTCGGCACAAATCCGCAAAGCTATATTTTAAAACGCAGACTGTCGCACGCAAAGGCGCTGTTAGACAGCGGCGATTTTTCTTCCATTGCCGAGGTTGCCGCCTCGGTGGGTTATACCGATCCACTCTACTTCAGCCGTGCATTTAAAAAGAAGTACGGTATGGCACCGTCAAAATATGCGAATGAATTATAAAAACAGAGCGATAGTATCCCATTACTATCGCTCTGTTTTTTATTGAATCTGCACTTTTTTCTTTTCCTTGCTGTAGACAATGCAAAACATAATGAAAAGCAAAATCGTCGTTCCGCCCCAGGAAAGCGGGAAGCTCCAGAAAATCGAAGCATATGTACCGATGGATTTAAATGCGGTTAAAAGCCATACAATTCGCAGACCGCAAACGCCGACAACCGCCGTAACCATA
>JAFQPV010000270.1 GCA_017411585.1 Clostridia bacterium
CCTCGCGTTATAACGAGCCGAAATACGCTTGGTATGAGCTGACGAAAAATCAGCCGGAAAATCCGTTTACGACAAGACGTAATCCGTTTGCGATTGCGTGGTACGACCCGGATAACGTCACCTGTGCGCCGGGCGATTTCCCGCTCGATAAGTTCTATCAGAACGATGGCGAAAACGGCGTTAACGGTATGAGTATGCGCTCGAGCTGGGAAGATGAGGATATGCTCTTTGCCGCTATGCAGGGCGGCGACAACGGTGCAATGCACCAAAATCCGTCCCTCGGTACTTTCGTTATGGACTATGCCGGCAAGCGTTGGTTCTTGTTGACAGGTAAAAATGCGAAGGTAAGTACATACACAATCACAACCTTGCACGATGGTGACGAAGGTGAAATCTGGCATAAGAGAACAGAGGCAAACAATACACTTGTCATTAACCCGGATAAGACAGTAGGTCAGGACAAGACAGCGTTTGCACCGCTCATCAACCGTGGCAGTGCGGCAAATGCGGCATTCGGTGTGCTGGATATCTCCACCGCACGCGAAGACATTCAGAGCTGGCAGCGCGGTATGATGATGTATGACAACCGTGAACGCGTAATTATCCGTGACGAAATCACAATGAAGATTCCGTCCGAAATCAACTGGTTCGGTCATACAAATGCACAAGTTGACATCGCCGCTGATGGTCAGAGCGCCATCATGACGATTGACGATGCGAAGATGTACGTGCGCTTGAACGAAGCGCCGGCAGGTGCAAAGCTTGAACTGAGAGATATTTCTCCGCTTCCGACTTCGCCGAACCCGCCGGCACAGCACGACCAGTACTTGCCGGAATACTCCGGTGACAAGACATTGTATGTGAAGCTGGAAGGCGTAACAAGCGCGAACATCGAGCTGGAGTTTATTCCGATTAAGGATGGTTTTGCAATCCCGACAGATACGCCGGCAAAGAAGAAACTCGCTGAGTGGTCCGTGCAGGAAGAGCAGCCGTTTACCGCGCAGGCAATCGGTAACGCCGTTGCATTAAAGCTCGGCACACCGGTAAGCTTTGCAAAGGGACAGAGAACTTATATCGACACTGCAAACAAGGATGTTGTTCCGTTTACGGAAAATTCCAGAACGCTCGTGCCGGTACGCTACATTGCAGAATCCTTCGGCGCAACCGTTGGCTGGGACGATGCAACCCAGGCGGTAACCGTGGATTACTTAAACAAGCATATTTCGCTGCAAATCGGCTCGAATCAAATGCTTGTCAACGGTGAAGCGGTAACGCTTGACACTGCGGCAAACACCTACAATGACCGCACATTTATCCCGCTGCGTGCCCTTGTAGAAGCACTCGGCAAGCACGTGCTCTGGGATGACAGAGGCTTAATCATCATCTCGGATATGGATATGGGTTACAGTGCAGAAACGCTTGATGCTGCTTGCGACTACTTAGACATCCGTATCTTTGCAGGGGAGGATGAAATTACCTTCGACCCGGCAAAGACAACATATTATGTCAAGGGTGCACAAAGACCGATTCGCACCGAGCAAAATAACAATGCTGCTGTGATTACCGTAGCGGACGGCAGTTCGGCAACGGTAACCATAGACGGAGAGGTATATACAATCTATTTTGAGCAGTGATAAAAAGAGAGAGGACATGGAGTGTACTGTTAAGGACAGTAAAAGGTCGTAGTGAAATTCACTACGACCTTTAATCATTATAAAAACAATCCAATTCCCATTTTAAAGGGTTTGTCTCTATGTATTTCCATATTTTTTGATAATCTTTTTCACCGCGTATTATGTGGTTATGAAAAGATGTTTGAAATAATTTTTGTTGTCTGTC
>JAFQPV010000271.1 GCA_017411585.1 Clostridia bacterium
ATGATTTTTAACCTAATTCCGATTCCACCTTTAGATGGCTCTAAGGTCTTAATTTCACTTTTGCCTGAACGCGGATTGCGGTTTATGCTTAAGTATGAGCGCTACGGTATGCCGGTGCTGCTTATATGGTTGCTGATTGGTGATTATTTACCGTGGTTTTTAAGCTTGGATTATCTGCTTTCTTGGGTTGTTGGAAAAGTGTATATGCTGTTTGCCAATCTGTGGATGCCGATTTTTGGTTTTATATTTAATTTATTTGCATAGTGGGTTTGTTTTATGGAAAAAATATCATTTAAGTTGGAGGTTTTCGAGGGGCCGCTCGACCTTCTTCTGCACTTAATTTCGAAGAATAAAGTGAATATTTACGATATACCGATTGCGACGATTACGGATCAGTATATGGAAGCGCTTGAAACGATGAAGGAAATGGATTTGGAGGTTTCCAGCGAATTTACGGTGCTTGCATCGCAGCTTTTGCTGATAAAATCCAGAATGCTTTTGCCGCGAAATGAGGAGACAGACGAGGATGACCCAAGAACAGAGCTTGTAGAGCGACTGTTGGAATATCAGCGGTACAAATCGACACTTGCGTTTTTAAAAGAGCACGAAAATGCGTATAAGTATATGGTGTTTAAAGCACCGGAGGACATCGAGCCGGCGACAGAGCCGGACACGACAATCTATCCGGTGGATATGCTGATTTCTGCCTTTAACGATATTTTAGAGCGTTCTAAGCGCAGAATTCCGCCGCCGCGCAAAACCTTTGAAAGCATTGTGCAGCGCGAAAAGGTGTCGGTCAAGGACAAGGTGGTCTATTTAAAGGACTTGGTTTCAAACGGTAAAAAAGTGCTGTTTACAGACATTTTTGAGGGAATGTATACAAAGCCGGAGCTTGTTGCTACCTTCTTAGCACTTTTGGAACTGATTAAGATGAATCAGATTAAAGCGATTTACAACCGTGAAAAAAATGACTTTGTGGTTTCTGAAGTCAAGGGAGAAATATAAATGGCTGAAAAGAATTTGGAATGTATATTGGAATGTGTGCTTTTTGCGGCAGGGGAAGCCGTGAAAACGGACAAGCTTGCTGAAATTGCAGATGCAAAGCGCGAGCAAGTTGTGAAAGCAATGCAGTCGCTTTGTGAATATTATAATCGTGAAAACCGCGGTTTTTCCATTATTGAAATTGATGACGGCTATCAAATGTGTACGCGCCCAACATATTATACATATGTGCAGGCGCTTGCAGGTATTCGCCGCCAACAGGGACTTTCGAATGCGGCAATGGAGGCACTCAGCATCATCGCGTACAATCAACCGGTAACACGTGGTGCGATTGAGTATGTGCGTGGTGTCAACAGCGATTATGCTGTTGCAAGATTGTTGGAACGTGGTCTGATTGAAGAGCATGGTCGCTTAGATGCGCCGGGCAAACCGATTTTGTTTGTAACAACAAATGAATTCTTGCGCACCTTCGGCTTGAAAAGTTTGGAGGACTTGCCGGATATCAGCACGAATGTTGAATTAGAAGAGGCGGATGAAAGTCAGCTGAGTATCGATATTTAGGAGAGCTGTCATGGGCTATATTTGGTTGTGTGGCATACTTGTTTTGCTTCTTTTCCTGCTTGCATTTCCTGTGCGTTTGGGTATAGAGTTTGGGTACAGTAAAAATGCGAAAAAGCAGCGTCTTACCGTGACCATCAACGGCTTTAAAGTCTATAACACGGATTTTGAAAACAGAGAAGCGGCATCGAAAGCAAAAGAAGAAAAGAAAAAAGACGACTATACGGGATTTATGGACAAGCTTCGCCGCATAGAAGCACTTTATACGCAAATCAAAGATGATGTGGTAAAAATATTAAAATATTTGACAAACCGTTGCGTTATACCGAAATTTGTGGTACATTTAGATATAGGCTTTACGGATGCAGCGCAAACGGGCATGGCATCCGGCGCAGCGTATGCTTTAGTTTACGGTATAGCCGGTGCAGTATACAACAACTTGCATCTGAAAAAGAAAAATATGGACATTTATGTGCAGCCGCAGTTTCACAAAGCGTGTATTGATTTTTACTTCAATGGGATAATTCGTTTGCGTGTTGCGCATATTATAAAAGTGCTGATTATGGCACTTGGCATATACAATAAAAGTAAAACAGTATTAAATACAAAAGAGGGCGGTGTATTGGTATGAGTCATCCAATCGAAGGTTTGATGTCAACAGCAATGGGGAACATTAAGGAAATGGTCGATGTAAACACAATCGTGGGCACACCGGTGGAAAGTCCGGACGGTAGTGTGATTATTCCGATTTCCAAGGTTTCTTTTGGCTTCGCAGCAGGCGGCAGCGATTTTGGCAAGAAAAATGAGGCAGAGGTTATGTTCGGCGGCGGTAGCGGCGGCGGTGTTTCAATTCAGCCGGTTGGTTTTATCGTAGTTGGTCAGGGACAGATTAAAATGATGCCGATTGGTGCATCGGCAACACCGGTTGACCGTATTTTGGATATGGTGCCGGGCATTGTCGATAAGATTAATGCGAAAATCGAGTCCCGTAAGGACGAAAGCAAGAAAAAGAAGGATGAACCGATTAAGGTTGAAGCTGTATTTGAAGATTAATAATAAAAGAGGTTGCATCGCAACCTCTTTTATTATTGCTCGATATTTAGCTTTCTTTGTTTCTCTATTTTTCGGAATTTTAATGGGGTGATGCCCTCATGCTTTTTGAAAATATCATTAAATCTTTGCTGGCTTGAAAAGCCGACTTCTTTTGCGATGTCAATAATCTTTTGGTCGGTATGTGCGAGCAAATCCTTTGCAGCATCTATGCGAACTGCAAGTAAATAATGCTTGGGACTGATGTCGAACGCAGATTTAAAGCTGTGTGCAAAATAGCTTTCGCTTAAGAACACATAGCTTGCGATATCGGAAAGCGTGATTTCGCGACTGTAGTTTTTTTCAATATATTCTTTTGAAATGTTCAACAGCTCTTTTAGCTTTACACTTCTGTTTTTAAATGCCAGTTCGCGTGATTGTTTCACATTGCGGCTGATTAAGATAAACAGCTCCATAATCAGAAGATAGCACATCTGATTACTCCAGCTTGGTTTTTTAGCATTTTCGCGCATAATGCGATTCATAATATGAACGATGTCATTTTTTTTGCTGACCTTTATATGCATATATGGGGCATCGTCGCACTGAATAAATTCCAAAAAGTCGTTTACATCGATTTTAGATGCAGGTTGCGCTTCGCTTGCATCAAAGCGAAAACGGAGCACTAAAAATTCACAGCCTGCAGTTGACGTAACACTGAAGGTATGGATTTGATTCGGCTTGATGATTAAAATGCTGTTCGGGCTTAGCGGTACTTGTGTACCGGACACCTCAAAAGCAGTTTCGCCGCGCTTGATATAAACCATTTCAAAGTGGTCATGGGAATCTTTATACATTGACCATGTGCAATCGTGATAGCGCTCAATGGCTTTTACGATAATTGGAAACAGGGTTTGTTTTTTGGAAAACATATCCGTTGGCATAAGGTCACGACCTTTAAATAGAAATTTCGTATTTTCTGCGAAAAGAATTATACACCTGTTAAAAGCAAAATTCAATAGTTTTTGTAAAACTTCTTTCAGGTTCATGTTTACAAATCAAAAGAAATTGATTATAATAGTAATTAAGATTGATTTGGGAGATAGAATATGACATACAGAAAAAGCTTATTGTCTAAAATATTTGGTAACGTAGATTATGGCGCGCTTGTTTTGTCTGTGATTGCAGCTGTTATGGGTGTGATTGCGGTCTATTCGGCGACACTGAGTATGGGGACAAGCCGTATGTTTATTGTACAAACGGGCGCACTGGTCATCGGCGTGATTGCTTTTGTTTTATTCAGTAAAATGGATTTTGATATGCTTGGTGAGGCGGCTGTCGTTATCTATATTGGCTGTGTCGCGCTTTTGGGTGTTACGTTGATTTTCGGAACCGGTTTGGAGGAGACCGGCACCAAGGGTTGGATTGATATCGGATTTATCAGTTTTCAGCCGGCGGAGTTTGTAAAAATCGGATTTATCATTACCTTTGCAAAGCATTTGCAGCGTGTGCGTGAGGATGTGAACTACATCGGAACGCTGGCAATGTTGTGCCTGCATGGCGGCCTTTTGATTGTTATGGTGCTTTTGCAGCCGGACTTTGGTACTGCGCTGGTATTTGTATTTATTTTTATTTCTATGCTGTACTGTGCAGGCTTTAGTTACAAATATATGGCCGTGCTTGCGGTTGTAGCGATTGTCGGAATTTCTTGTGTATGGATTTTTCGTGAGCATATTATGGCACCGCATCAGATTGCCAGAATTGAAGTGTTTTTTGACCCATATAAGGACCCTGTCGGTTCAGGATATAATGTGATTCAGTCGGAAACCTCTATCGGTTCCGGCAAGCTGTTCGGACAAGGGTATTTAAACGGGAACTTAAATCAGCTGGAGTATTTACCGGCAAAGCATACGGACTTTATTTTTGCAACTATCGGGGAAGAATGGGGCTTCTTTGGCTGCATTTGTGTTGTTGCGATACTGGCAGCAATTATTATTAAATGTATTCTTGTTGCAAAACGCACAAGAAACACCTTCGGCTATTTTGTGTGCGTTGGCATTGCGGCAATGTTTTGCTTTCACACGTTAGAAAATGTTGGTATGTGTATCCGCTTAATGCCGGTTACGGGTATTCCGCTGCCGTTTTTCAGCTACGGCGGCACATCGCTTTTAACAAATTTGTCTGCGATGGGCATCATCAGCAGCATCAGCGTAAGAAGTAAGGGCGTTAATTTTTAATGGAGGAGCTAACTATATAAAAATCAAGTAGTTTTTAAAAATTATTCAGAATTAGTTAGCGAAACATTGCACATTAAAAATATATAAATAAAAGTGGTTTTTGTGGCATAACAAATAAACCTTCAAAAGAAGGCGATTTGTAAA
>JAFQPV010000272.1 GCA_017411585.1 Clostridia bacterium
AAATGATGAAAAAAATCGAGGATTGCACCGGGTGCGGTCAATGCAAAGCGCGCTGCCCGTACGGTCTCGATATACCGAATCTTTTGAAGAGAAATTACGAGGATTACAAAACCTTCCTATAAGAAAAAAAGAGCCAATTGCTGAAGTAGCCAATACTTAGCAGATGCAAAAAAGAATATTTTATGCTGCCTGTTCAAGTCAATATTGAACAGGCGGTTTTCTTTTTAGCTTTCGATAGGTTTTATGTAATTCAAATAATCGCACCACCTCGTACTGTTGCGTCCACTTACATATTTGAAAAATGATGGTAGACCCTTTGGGGTATCCACCATCATTACATCACTTCAACTTAGATGCTTTTTTATTTCATATTCACAAATGTTTTGCCGTCTTTGCCAAACAGAAGCAGCATCGGCGTATCCTTCACCGGCAAATGATTAAACTGAATGCAGCCGAATTCGTCCTTTTCCATCATATCCTCCGGCAACGCATAGATGCTACCGTCAATTAAGTCTGCTAAATAAACCGTGTCACAATCGCACACAATCTGCAAAGTGACCGTTGCCTGAAAATCCGTTGTTAAAACCTCACACGGTTTCCAGTATGCAAATGCATAGCAGCCGTCCTTTTCAAAGCTGCCGCGCATCAATTCAAAGCTCCTCTCTTTTATAAATCGTCAGTTCCATTTTTTCCCACGGATAAATGTCTGCCGTAAAGTCATCGAGCATGCCCCAGTGCAGCGGCACAACCGTTTTTGCGCCGCACTTTTCTGCAAAGCGCTTTGCATCAACTGCATTCATATTGTTACCCATACCGTTGACCGGCACAAAAATATAGTCAATCTTTTTCGGCAAATCCGCAAAAATTTCCGTATTGTACAGCGTATCGCCTGTGATATATAGGGTTTTCCCCTCTGCCTCGATAAGCACGCCGATGGCAGATAAGTCGGAATGCTCCGCCTTGACCGCCGTCAAACGGACACCATCTGCAAGCGTCCACTCCGTATGGCGGTTAAACAATACATAGTTGTGGTTGCCGCCGTATTTGCGCAGCGCCTGCCAACCGTCCCACGGTGCGAGCACGGCAATCTCCTTTTCCTGCTTTAAAATTGGCTCTACACTCTCCGGATCAACATGGTCTAAATGATTATGTGTGCAAACCAGCGCATCAATGTCCATATGCAGATAACTTTCGTCCACCGGCATACGGCGATGCTTCTCAGGATTTACTTTCCCCACACTGTCGGAAAGGTACGGGTCAATCATAATTTTCTTATCCCCGATTTCAATGAATAGGCCAGCCTGACCAAGCCAAGTCATATACATAAAAAATCCCCCTTTTTCTTTTTTTATTTTAGCATCTTCTCTGTTTAAAGTCTACGCATTTTATTACTGTATTTTTTAGAAATATTACTAAAAAAGCGGAATCCGCCGGATTCCGCTTTTGATTTATTACTCTTACTTCATAAACTGCTTTAAGTAGTCTGCAGACTGCTTCAGGCTCGGTACGAAATCTTCCGGACAGTTATCCTGCTCTACGCAGTAATACTTTACGCCGCATCTTTCCGCTGCAGCAATAATTTCTGCCCAGTTTAAGTTACCGTTACCGATTTCGGCAATCTTCGGCTGAACAACCATGTTTTCGTCGTA
>JAFQPV010000273.1 GCA_017411585.1 Clostridia bacterium
AATGCGTCGGGTGTAAATGGCATACCTGCGCCAGCTCATCTAAGGAAATCGTTCTTTCCATATTATTTTCAATAAAATCGGAGACGTCTTTCACCATCGGGTCTAAAAGCACCTGTATCTTGGTTGCCGGCGCCGCCAGCCGCACATATTCGGCAATCAGCGCCAGAAGCATCGCCTTAGCGTCGAAAACGGAGGTCATCGTGTCATCTGCGGCATTTTTAAAATACCCTTTAAACAGCTTATCCGCTTTGCTTCTCGGCGGCACATCCACATAACACGGCAAATCCATGCTTTCAAAAAAGTTCATATTGTCAGGGTATATATCAAAGTGCATCCAATGCTTGCTGAAGGGCTTTGTTTTGTCGTTATCATAGGCATGCGGCGCACCCGCAGGAATCAAAAACCACCTGCCCGGAATACCGGCATATTCTTTGCCGTTTATGGTGATTTTGCAATTGCCGCTTTTAATGTAGTAAAACTTATTCTGTGCAAAGGCACCATCGCCCTTTTTCCACTCCACACCTTTTTTTATAGAATAAAAGCCGCCCACATGGCAAACCGCATTCAAATTTGCCGCAAAAACATTCTCCGACAGATGCATTTTCTACCTCCGCTAATTTTTGACAAGTTAAAACTAATTTTTTCTATTTCAATTGGATTATAACAGATGTATAATTGAATTGTCAACTCAAATAAATCAAAGGAGAAAAGCTATGCTGAAACCCGAGAAAAACTACGACTTTCGCAAAGAACTTATGCAGGTACACAAGCCGAACAGACGCGACCTGAGTCTTGCGCCGAACAAAAACGAGTTCGTTTTAACAGACGGACTTTGTATTGTGCTTCCCGAAAACGCAAACATCGTTGTGACCACAGCTGCAAAGGACTTTGCAGATTATCTGGATGTATCTATGAACATTGCCGCTGTCGTCTCCAAAAAAGCACTCGATGACTGGCAGTGCATCAAGCTTTGCATCAATGAGGATATTGAAGAAGCCAGCGGCTATATGGGCTATCGCATCACCGTATCTACGGACGGCATCTTAATCGAAGGCTGGCACGACAAGGGTATTGCGCAGGCGCTGTATGCCCTTGAGGATATGATGAATCTGCGCAAAGCGCCGTTTATTCCGTTTGGCAAAATCAAGCGTAAAGCAGTTTTCGAGCGCCGTTTCACGCATTCGCCTATGGGATATCTTCTATATACCGAAGAAGTGCTTTCGCTGATTGCACACTACGGTATGGATTGCATCCTCGTATGGGCAAGAGATTTAGAAAGAGATTATAAAGAAGAACACTATGATCTTCGCCTGATTTGTGAGCGCGCTGAAAAATACGGTATTGATGTCTACCTTGAATCCTATATCCCGCATGAAAAGCACCCCGACGATGCAGGTGCAGAAGCATATTATGACAAGCTTTATGGCACATTGTTTTCAAAATGTCCCAAGCTGAAAGGGCTTTCCCTCTCCGGCGAAGCGCAGCGGTTTTACAGTCACGACCCACACGCGCAATCCCCCGCAGAGAGAGCCGTCAAGGACAACCTGCCGAAAACAAAGCCCAATCCAGGCTGGTGGCCTTGCAATGACTATCCTGCCTGGGCAGCGCTCATCAAAAAATGTGCAAGCAAGTACCGCCCCGATGTAGATATCACATTCAGCACCTACAACTGGGGATATGTCGATGCCCGGCACCGCCTTGAACTACTTCGAAATATGCCAAAGGACATCACCATCAAGCCTGCCTGGGATATTTTCGGACATTTGGATTTTGGCGATGTCAAAGCACATGTTGCAGATTATTCCCTCAGCTACATTGGCCCGAGCGAATACTTCACCTCTGAGGCTGAGCTTTTAAAAGAAAAGGGGCACCGCTTTTACGGCAATTGCCAGTGCTCCGGCAGAACCTGGGACTTCGGTGTTATCCCTTATGAGCCAATGCCGTACCAATGGATAAAACGCTATGAAAAAATTGTTGAAGCACACTACAAATGGGGCATGTGCGGTGTGATCGAAAATATCCACTACGGCTTTCATCCGTCCTTGATTCCCGACCTTGAAAAACAGATGTTTTTCACCAACGGAAAAGACCCCAAGGCAATCGTGCGCGACCTTCTTATCCGTGACTACGGCGAAGAAAACCTCGAGACCGTAGACAAGGCAATGCGGCTTTGGAGCAAAGCAATTACACATTACGTCCCTGCTAACGAAGACCAGTACGGTGCCTTTCGCGTAGGACCTTCTTATCCACTCTGGACGCACAGCGGCGCACCATATGACGGCAAATACCCGGCACATAAGTATGCAATATTTGGAAACCGCATATTTACTGCCAAGTACAATCCCAGCTACGGGCGCCCCAGCAACAAAAACGAATTCGTGTCTCTGCCCGGCATCCGTATACACCACCGCCTCAAAGCCTATGCGCTTTTGCGGGATATGCTCTATGAAGGTATAAAGACCTTAGAAACCATCGAAAATCCGAGCGATGCACTTCAAAAGCTCATCAACCTCGGTTGGTTTATGTATCGCACAACGCTTACTGTTATGAACTCGATAAATCTTTTTATTCTGAAAAGCAAGCTGGATATTGTTGAGACAAACGACGAAGCCAAAAAGCTGATTGACGGGATGGAAGAAATTTTGCAAAACGAAAAAACAAATGTCGAATCGACAATTCCGCTTGTGCAGGTCGATTCGCGTCTCGGCTGGGAGCCCAGCATGGAATACACCACCGACGAAGCGGCACTCCAATGGAAGCTAAAACAGCTTGACATCGAGTTAAATTACAGAATACCGCATTACAAAAGAAAATCCGAACTCTAAAAAAGGAGATAAAAAAAATGAAAATTGATATGGCGATGGGATTCCCCAAAGAAATTGAAAAAGCAAAAGCAGACAGACTTCCTGTTTTGATTCCGGTCGGCACCATGGAATACCACAGCGAGCACTGCGCTTACGGCTGTGACAGTCTTGTTTCAATCGGCATAATTGACAAAATCGCCGAAAAGATTGACGCCGTTGTTTTGCCGCCAATCTGGTACGGCGTTGCAAGCTTTGCCGTTGCAGGCCCGGAAAAGAACACAATCCACGTAGACTGCGATACTTTTGAAGCTTATATGTATGCAATACTCAAATCCCTGATTTACGGTGGCTGGAGAAATATTTATATGGTGCTTTCGCATCAGACCGAAGACTACAACCCTATGGAGCTCGCCTGCATGAAGGCTGCACGCAAGCTTGTTTTCGAGTACCTCGAGGATACGCGTGGTAACGGTTGGTGGGGCAACAACGACACCAAAACGTTTTACGATACATTAGATGCTGCAGACAATCCCTGGAACTGGATTAAAACCCTGCGCGGGCATCCGCAGAAGGCCAAGGCAATTCTTCCGGGTGACCACGCCGGCTACGCCGAGTGCTCCAGACTGAAGTATCTTTTCCCCGAAGCGGTAAAAGAAGAGCGCATTCCCGATGCGAAGGAATGGTTTACCCAGTCCGCAAAGAATATGTCCATCGAGCTTGGCGAAAAAGATATTACACTCTCGGTAGATGAGCTGATTGCACAAATCAAAGGATAATCTGCTAAAAACAGTGTGCTAAAATACAAATGGCAGACACAATAAGGCGGCTATCCCCAAGGATAACCACCGGTGATATTTGCCGCTATGCGGCAAGTGATATTGCTTCGCAGTGATATATTTGCTTTGCAAATGTGAAATATCCGATAAATCGGATGTGAATGATATAAAGCCGTCTCACAGATGAAGTAGTCAATACTTTGTAGACACAAAAAAGAATATTTTAAGCTGCCTGTTCAAGCCTGTATTGAACAGGCGGTTTTCTTTTTAACTTTCGTACTGGTTTTATGTAATTAAAGTAGTATACA
>JAFQPV010000274.1 GCA_017411585.1 Clostridia bacterium
ACGGAAGAACAGCATCGCCGACATGACAAAAATCGCACCCCAAACCAAAATATAGAGTGGGAATGCTGCCGGGCTGAGCATCTTGGCAATCGAGCCGAACACCGGTGCACCAACCATAAAGCCGAAATATGCCGCCGCCATCTGCGAGCTTAAAATCGATGCAGAGTGCTTTTCACCGAAGTGCTGCGGCGTAAGATACATAAGGCTTGGATATACCGGTCCGTTGCCGAGACCGACTAAGAACAAACCTGCAATTGCAACCGGTGTCACCGGTACAAACATCAAAAATGTGCCTAAAAGCATCCCGCCAACAGAAACCTTGATAATATTCCAGCTCGACACCTTGTTTGAAATAATACCCGACAAAAATCTACCGAGCGCAATACCGGCGCAAAACATCGTAATTGCCGCGGCACTGCTTGCCTCGGAAAGGTGGTGGGCATTGACCAAATACTACGCACCTAAGCTGCCCACGCCGCCTTCGATGGCATTGATGGCAGTGCACATATACCAGTCCAGACGAATTTCGGAGCGCTTGATCATCTTAAAATAGGATAAGTTCTCAGAAACAACCGGCTCCGCCTGCACTGCGTTGGTTGTATGCTTCACCTTTTTCCAGATTGGCAAAGAAATTAAAACAATCAACACAATCACACACTGCAGAGCAAAAACAGTGCGATAGCCCACACGCCAGCCGGCACTGTCCAGTACAAGCGCCATAATCACCGGTCCTGCCAGCATACCTACGCCGAAGAAGCAATGCATAAAATTCATATGCATCGCCTTATAGTGCAGCGAAATATAGTTGTTGAGTGCCGCATCCGTCGCGCCGGCGCTCAGACCGAGCGGAATTGCAATGATGCACATCATCACAATACCGTCTGCAAACGAAAAGCCCAGCAGCGAAAACGCCGCCAATGCTGTGCTGACCGTAAGCACGGCGCGCGTGCCGAATTTATTGACCAAATGCCCGCCGAACATGCTCGAAATTGCCGTACTCGCCGGAATCAGCAGATTTACACAGTTGACAGCATCCAGCGAAAGCGCAAGGTCTGCCTGAATTGCAGGCAAAGCCGCACCGAAGAGCGACTGTGTAAATCCGTTGCCGATAAATGCGATGTAAATTACAATCAATAATGCAGTAATCATTTTTCGTCCCCCAAGCTTTCATACAGCAAGTTTGCTGCTTTTCTAAGTTGAGTATAACACAAAAAAACGCGTTTCAATTAACAATCTTAATGTGTTTTTTTATTTTTTGCACAATTTTAAGATTTTCAAACATCAACAAAAAGACCGTCATCAGACGGTCTTTTTTCATTGGCGTTTAGTTTTCTTCATGTTTTACGCTGCGCTTATTTACAATCACAAGCAGGATAAAGATTACCGCAAACATCAGCGTCGAAAGTGCATTGATGGACGGGTCGTACTTTTTGCTGACTGCATTGTAAATGTAAATCGACAAATTCTCCGTACGCGAGGTAAAGAAGCTGATGACAAAATCATCAATCGATAAGGTCACCGCGAACAAAAAGCCCGTGATGATGCCCGGCAGAATCTCCGGCAAAATGATTTTGCGATACGCATACGCCGGACTTGCACCCAAATCGAGCGCTGCCTCGTACATATTTTTATTCAGCTGCCCCAGCTTTGGCAGCACGGAAATAATTACATACGGAATATTAAACGTAATGTGCGAAAGCAGAAGCGATGTTCTGCCCAGCGGGATGCCAACAAACACATACAGCAGCATCAGCGCAATACCGGTTACAATGTCCGGATTCAGCACCGGCAGGTTTGTCACCGCCATAACAACGCCCTTCGTGCGCTTGCTCATATTGTGGATACCGATTGCCGCAAGCGTGCCAATAATCGTTGCAATTACAGCAGAAACAAACGCAATATAAAGCGTTGTCTGCAATGCGCCGAGCATCTGGTCGTTTTCAAAAAGACGCTCGTACCACTTAAAGGTAAAGCCCTTCCACTGCGCCGTGCGGAATTTCGAATCGTTAAACGAATAAATTGCCAGCACAACAATCGGCGCATACATAAACAGGAAAATCAGGGAAACGTAAAGCTTCTTAAGCGTTTTGCTCATAAAAGACCGCCTCCTTCGTTTCCTTTATCGTACTTCGAGGAAATAAACATCGTAATCAAAATCAGCACCATCAAAATCAGCGACATCGTGGAGCCGTAGTTCCAGTTGTCGGCGCGCAGAAACTGATTTTCAATCACGTTACCCATCAGCTGAATTTTGCGGCCACTTAAAATATCGGAAATCGCAAAGGTGGTTACCGCCGGCATAAACACCATTGAAATGCCGGAAAATACACCCGGCAACGACAGTGGAAACGTCACCTTAAAAAACACGCGTGTCGGCGGTGCGCCCAAATCCTGCGCCGCCTCAACAAGCGAATGGTCCATTTTTACAAGCACCGAATGAATCGGCAAAATCATAAACGGCAAAAAGTTATACACCATACCGAAAATGATGGAATGGGTGCCGTACAAAAATTCAAACGGGCCGAGCCCTATAAAGCCCAAAAGCGCGTTGAAAATACCCTTTGTGTCTAACAAAATGAGCCATGCATAGGTACGCAAAAGCAGGTTCATCCACATCGGGATAACCAGCAAAAGCACCAAAAGTCCCTTATTTTTAAACAGATTGCCCGAAAGGTAGTATGCAACCGGATAGCCCAGCAAAAGGCAAATTGCCGTTGCAACTGCCGCCATCCAAATTGAACGCCAAAGCGCCTGCAGATAAATTTCACTTGTGAAAAAATCGCGGAAATTTTCGAGCGAAAATGCCACAGTACCGTCCGCCTGCTCCACGGTAAAGCCGTAATATGCCACAAGCAACAACGGCACTACGATAAACAGCACTGCCCATACAAGGTACGGATAGGCAGAAAGCGTCTTGCGCATGCTTATCCCTCCTTGTGCATAATATGAATGTCAAACGGCACCACGCGCAGCCCCACTGTCTCGCCCACATTTGAGGCAAGCGTAGACTGCACCAGAAAATCAAAGCCGTTTGCTTCAATCACCATTTCATAGTGTACGCCCTTGAAAATGCAGGATTTCACTGCGCCGGACAAAAGACCTTCCGCCGCCGGTACGACCTTTAAATCCTCCGGACGGATAACCACGTCTACCGGCTCATCCTTGCCAAAGCCGGTGTCTACACACTCAAACTTTTTGCCGCAGAAGGACACAAGCTTATCTTCATGCATCACACCATCGATAATATTCGACTCCCCAATAAAATCGGCAACAAAAGCGCACTCCGGCTCGTTATAAATATCCTGAGGCGTACCATTTTGCAGGATGTTACCATCCTTCATAACGATAATCGTATCCGACATGGTGAGCGCTTCCTCC
>JAFQPV010000275.1 GCA_017411585.1 Clostridia bacterium
AAAAATCGGTCTTCCGGCACACGAGCTCGCAATGATGATGTCGATTGCTATCCGCTTTATCCCGACACTTTTGGAGGAAACAGAAAAGATTATGAAGGCGCAAACCGCGCGCGGTGCCGATTTTGAATCCGGCAATCTGCTAGAGCGCGCAAAGGCACTTGTGCCGCTTCTGGTTCCGCTCTTTATCAGCGCATTTCGCCGTGCAGACGAGCTTGCAATGGCAATGGAGTGCCGCTGCTATAACGGCGGAAGCCACAGAACACGAATGAAGGAAATCAAAATCACAGGAAAGGATATCAGCATCAGCCTGATTGCCCTTTTTGCACTTGCACTCGCTACGACAATCGGATTTTTGCCCTTCCTGTATTAATACGGAGTGTTTATGAAAAATGTTTGCCTGACAATTCAATACGACGGCACAAATCTGCACGGATGGCAGCGCCAAAAGGATGCAATAACTGTGCAGCAGCTTTTAGAGGATGCCGTGCTCGCGCTGACACAGGAAACCGTGCACATCATCGGCTGTGGCAGAACGGATGCCGGCGTGCACGCGCTTGCCTACGTCTGCAATTTTAAGACAAACGCAAGCATTCCGGACGAAAGCTTTCCGGCGGCAATGAACACTAAGCTGCCGCCTGCCGTACGTGTACTTCAAGCAAAAACCGTTTCCGATGATTTTCACGCACAGTTTGACGTGGTGCGCAAGCGCTACGTTTACAAAATTCAAACATCCACCATTCCGGATGTGTTTTTATCCCCGTACACCTGGCATTATCCGCACAAGCTGGACATTGAAAAAATGCAGCGCGCAGCGGCGCATTTTCTTGGCGAGCATAATTTTGAAGGCTTTTGTGCCAGCGGCGCAACGGTGACAAGCTTTGTCCGGACAATTTACGACTTCAGCGTGACCAAAGACGGCGATGTGATTACGCTCAGCGTCTGCGGCAACGGCTTTTTATACAACATGGTTCGCATCCTGGCAGGCACCTTGGTCTACGTCGGCAACGGTAAAATTGATGCTGACGACATACCGCAAATTCTTGAAAGCCGCGACCGTGCCCGCGCAGGCATCACTGCACCGCCGCACGGCTTATATATGGCGGCAACCGAATATAAAGAATAATTTCGCAGGAGGATTTTCCCATGAGCGCACCGGACAGACGATCTCGCTTAGAGGATATTGATGCAATTCCGCTTACACAACCGAAAAAGAAAAAAACCTGGCTTATATTTCTGCTTTGTGCAGTTGCACTCGTTGCCGTAGCGGCACTTTGCGTGTTCGGCTACAAATACTATGTGCAAAACAGACCGACGGCAGATGCCGTATATGATGCGCACGTATTGCGCACACATACTGCAAGTGCAGATGCCGGCAAGACGGTGTATGCGCCGTACAAAGGCGGCATTGTGATTGCAACGCAGGAGCAGACAAGCTTTTACAATACAAAGGGCGAGCTGAAATGGCAATTAGACATCAATGTGCACAATCCGATTTTAAAAATCAGCGGCAGCTACATTCTGCTTGCCGGCATTGATGCAAAGGATTTGTACATATTGCGTGACGGTGAGATTTTAATTCATACGACAACCACCTATGGCATTTTAAATGCCGGCATCGCTTCAAACGGCACATTCTTTATTATCGAGGACGAGCCATATTACAAAGGACTGTTGACCGTACGTGATAACAAAAACAAGGACTTGTTTGTATGGCACTCC
>JAFQPV010000276.1 GCA_017411585.1 Clostridia bacterium
GCGGCTTACCTGCGAATCTTCAGGGAATTTGGAATATGTACAATTTTGCGCCTTGGACTTGCGGCTTTTGGTACAACATCAATATTCAAATGAACTATTGGCCGGCGTTTGTCTGCAATTTGCGTGAATGTTTTGATGCGTATCACAATTTTAATAAGGCGCGTTTTGACGGCTGTAGCAAGCTTGCGGATCAATATATTAAGACTTTGCATCCTGCAAACTATGCAGAAGGGGGTAAAAACGGCTGGATTGTCGGTACGGGCAATTCCGCTATGCGTATCGGGGCAGTTGGCGGACATTCCGGCCCGGGCACCGGCGGACTGACGACAAAGGCGTATTGGGATATGTACGACTTTACGCGTGATGTGAATTTGCTCAAAAATGAGGCATATCCGTTCTTGGAGGCAGTTGCACGTTTTTATACAAAGTGTGTCGAAGAGGTTGACGGCAAAATGCTTGTGACCCATTCCTCTTCGCCGGAGCAGAAGATTGACGGAAAGCCTTATGTGACAACCGGCTGCAGTTTTGACCAACAAATGCTGTACGAAAGTATAAATGACTATATCAAAGTTTCGGAAATTATTGGAGTGGAGAGCGGCTTGGTTGATAAAGATTTATATAAAGTCGCAAAGGCGCAGTTGGATTTATATGACCCGATTCAAATTGGGCTGTCCGGTCAAATCAAAGAATATCGGGAAGAAAACCATTACGGTGAATTCGGTGAGCTTGATCACAGACATATTTCGCAGCTTGTTGCTGCTTTTCCGGGAACGCTTTTGCAAAGAGAGAATCCTGCCTGGAGTGACGCAGCAAAGCAGACGGTGATTCTACGCGGTTTAAACAGCGGTAAGGGATGGACGAAAGCACACAAGATGCTGGTACTTGCGAGGAATGGCGGCACGGACGAAGCACTTGAGATGGCAGAATCCGTTTTGCGTGAAAATGTGTTTGACAACTTATGGAATGACCACTGCGGCGTTGCGGTCTATCAGGCAGATGCTAATTTCGGTATGACGGCTGCATATGCTGAACTGCTTGTACAAAGTCACGCCGGCTATATTGATGTTTTACCGAAACTGCCAAACAAGTGGAAAAATGGTCGGTTTGACGGCTTGTGTGCCCGCGGAAACTTTGAGGTCGGTGCATCGTGGGAAAACGGTTTTGTTAAAGAGGTGCGCATTCATACAAAGCTAGGCGGCGAATGTCTGCTGCGTTGCCACGATTTGAAAGCTGCTGTTGTTCGACGTAAAAGCGGTGAAGTGATTGAGACAAAACTAGCCCAAAATGGCATATTATCTTTTTCGGCCGGAGCGGGCGAGGATTATATTGTTTCCGGAATTCGAAAACGTAATATATGCACGGCGGTTACACAGCTTAACGCGAGCGCCGAGGGGGACTATGTCCGGCTTCAATGGGATTGCGCAGAAGCGGATGCCTCATTCACAGTGTACAAAGCGGAGAACAATGCGGCGGATTATATCGCGATAGCAGCTGACATATCCGAACACGTATATATGGATAAAATTACCGCTGACAGAGCGACATATAAAGTGTGCGCTAAGACGAAAACGACAGAAGAAAATGACGGTTGCGTTGTCTTTTTCTCCAATTGAGGTAATTTATAATCTGTTGAAATAAACGTGTCGATTTTGTAAAGAAAATGAAATATTTAGTTGACTTTTATATGCCGATATGCTAAAATTCAATCGAATGATGTAAATAATTCTATTATTTACACAATTATTATTTTGCTAAAAGGCAGGAGGGTGTTTTACAATGAAAAAGGTACTTTCATTACTTCTCGTAGCCGTAATGCTCGTTGCATCTGTTGCAATGTTCACAGCTTGCGGTGACGAACCGGGTGCACCTGTAACAGAAGCAGATGCAGATTTCAAAGTTGGTTTCATCTTCTTACATGATGAAAACTCGACTTACGACAAGAACTTCTTAGATGCTGCAAATGCAGCAACACAGGCACTTGGTCTTACAGCAGATCAGGTTATGATTAAGACAAACATTCCGGAAACAGCTGAATGTTATGAAGCAGCTGCTGACCTCGTAGATTCCGGTTGCGATCTCGTATTTGCAGACAGCTTCGGTCATGAAGACTTTATGATTCAGGCTGCTAAGGAATTCCCGGAAGTTCTGTTCTGCCATGCAACTGGTACAAAGGCGCATACAGAAAACGTTCCGAACTTCTACAACGCATTTGCTTCCATTTATGAAGGCAGATTCCTTGCAGGCGTTGCTGCAGGTCTCAAGCTCAACGAAATGATCGAGAGCGGCAAGATTACAGCTGAACAGGCTAAGATTGGTTACGTTGGTGCATATCCGTACGCTGAAGTTAAGTCCGGTTACACATCCTTCTACCTCGGCGCACGTTACATCTGCCCGAGCGCAACAATGGATGTTAAGTACACAAACTCTTGGTTTGATATCGCTGCAGAAAAAGAAATGGCTAACGCGCTTATCGCTGACGGTTGTGTCCTCATCAGCCAGCATGCTGACTCTGAGGGTGCGCCGAAGGCTTGTGAAGAAGCTGGTGTTCCGAACGTAGCATACAACCTCGATACACGCGATTGGGGCCCGAACACAGCACTTATTTCTTCCAAGATTAACTGGCAGCCGTACTTTGAGCATATTATCGTTGCTGCAAAGGAAGGCAAGGAAATCACACAGGATTTCTGTGGCGGTCTTGAGGAAGGCGTTGTTATGACGCTTGGCTTAAACGACGCGGTTGCAGCTGAAGGTACAGCTGAAAAGCTCGAAGAAATCAAGGCTAAGTTGATTGCAGGCGAAATCAAGGTATTCGATACAGCTACATTTACTGTAGATGGTAAGACACTGGATAGCTACATGGCAGATGTTGACTCTGATGCAGCTTTCACACCGGATACAGAAGTTATTTCCGACGGTTACTTCCATGAATCTGAATTCAGAAGTGCTCCGTACTTTGACATCGTTATCGATGGTATCACAGAGAAATAAGATTTAGAATTAATAAAGAATTTTGGCGGGGTCACATGGCCCCGCCAGCGTTCTTTACATTAATAAAGTGCATAAAAGGCTTGTGCATTTTATTAATGCAAAATAGGGGGGATTACAGTGCATCAGAATGCGGCGATCGAATTAAAGAACATTACGAAAACGTTTGGCAGTATTGTTGCAAACAAGGACGTTTGTCTTACTGCGAACAA
>JAFQPV010000277.1 GCA_017411585.1 Clostridia bacterium
ACCGCCGGCATCAATCACTTCCGCACCTGCCGGAATTTCGATATCTTTCGCCTTGCCGACTGCAACAATTTTGCCGTTTTCCTCTAAGAGAATGCCATCATAGAGAATACCGCTCTCCAGCACAATATTTGCATTTACAATCGCTTTCATTTTTCTCATCTCCACATCAAAAAAGTCGCTTCAATTTCTATCTTCCTATCATAATTATATCGCTCTGAAAAAAATGTTGTCAACGGGTTTCTGTGCGAAAAATTTTCAAAATTGTTTGCTTTTTATTGACACCACACTTGGGCTATGCTAAAATAGTTGCAGATGAAACAGTTTCATCTGCAACTATTTAAAATTCAGGTGATTTTATGGCTATGTTTATGCGAAAACTAAACATCATTGCCAGATGCGCCGGTATGTATCGCACGCAAAACTCCAGCGTGCAGCTTCCCGGTATTTATCACAGCTATGTGTTCGCGATTTGCAAAAATCCGGGTATGTCGCAGGATAAAATTGCAAAGCATCTGTGTATGACAAAAAGCAGTGTGACCAGACATTTGGCGTACTTGGAGCAAAACGGCTACATCGAGCGCAAGCCGAGCGAAGCAGACAAGCGCGAAATGCTGGTGTATCCGACCGGGAAAATGACAGGCATCCACGCCGAGGTCGTGCAAATTGCGAAAAAATGGACCGCGCTTCTGTCCGAAGGCATCGGCGAAGAAGAAATGGACACATTTTTAAATGTGCTCGATAAAATACAAATCCGTGCAACGGAAATCACAGAGTCCGGAGGTGCGCGCGAATGAAAACGATGCTTTTATACTTAAAGCCCTACTACAAAAAAATATCCTTCGGCTTTGTCATCAAATCACTCGGCACACTCTCCGAGCTGATGCTGCCGATGATTTTAAGCTATGTTTTAAAAAGCGTTCTCGGCAAATCGGTAGGCGACATTTTACTTTGGGGCGGCATTATGATGCTCTTTGCGGCGCTGGCGTGTGTATTTAATGTATGGGCAAACCGCATTGCGGCGCGCACCTCCAGCAGCTTTGCTGAAACGATGCGCAAGGATTTATTTAAAAAAATTCTGCATCTTTCCGCAGCGCAAACGGATAAATTTACTATTCCGTCACTCGAATCACGCATCACGTCAGACACCTACAACGTGCACCGCTTTGTCGGTATGGCACAGCGCATGGGTGTTCGCGCGCCGATTATGCTTATCGGCGGTATCGGCATTACGCTTTTAATGGATGCATATCTTTCCTTAATTATGATTGCCATTATACCGATTACCTTTTGCGCAATTTTCTTTGTCTCCAAAAACGGCATACCGCTCTATGCAAAGGTGCAGACTGCCGTAGATAAAATGGTGCGTGTGGTGCGCGAGGATGTGCAGGGCATCCGCGTTATCAAAGCGCTTTCCAAAACCGACTACGAGCATCGCCGCTACGAAGAGGTCAACCGCACACTCGTCAAAAGCGAAACGCGCGCCGGTGTGATTATGGGCAGCGTGCACCCGATTATGACTATGTTTATGAACATTGGTAGCGTTGCTGTTGTTGCCGTTGCCAGCGGGCGCGTACAAAACGGGCTCTCCGACCCGGAAACCATCATTGCTTTTATGCAGTATTTCACACAGATTTCCATGTCGCTGATGACCGTGACGCGTATGTTTACGATGTATACCAAATGCGCTGCCTCGGCAAACCGCATAGAAGAGGTACTTACCGCCGATACACAAATATTGGTGCATACAAAAACAGAATTTCCGGACGCAGACACAGATGCACGCATCAAGTTTGACCGCGTAAGCTTTTCTTATAACGGCAAGCGTAATAATTTAAATGATATCAGCTTCGAGGTGCCTGCCGGCGGCTCTATCGGCATTATCGGTGCAACCGGCTCGGGCAAATCGACGATTGTAAAGCTGCTTTTGCGCTTTTATGATGCAAACGAAGGCAGCATCTACATAAACGGCGAGGATGTGCGCACCATTGAAAAGGAGCGCCTCTACGCGATGTTCGGCTCGGCACAGCAGCACGATTTTCTCTACGCCGACACCGTAAAGGAAAACATCTGCTTCGGGCGCGACATCTCCGATGCAGACATTGAAAAAGCTGCAGAAATTGCGCAGGCAACAGAATTTATTCACGGCTTTAATGACGGCTACGCGCATATGCTCGCCCAGCACGCGGCAAACATCTCCGGCGGTCAGAAGCAGCGCCTCTTAATCACACGCGCTCTTGCCGCAAAGCCGCAAATTCTGATTTTGGACGACAGCTCGTCCGCACTCGACTATAAAACAGATGCCGCGCTGCGCCGCGCGCTTGCAGAAAATATGCAAGACACCACCCTCGTTACGGTTGCACAGCGCGTCAGCTCCGTAAAGGACTGCAGCGTAATTCTCGTTTTAGAGGACGGCAACATCATCGGCATCGGTACACACGAGCAGCTGCTTGAAAGCTGCATCGAATATAAAGAAATCAGCGATTCACAGATGGGAGGTGCTTTCGTTGAGTAGAGGACCAATGGAACACGGCGGACCTGGCGGCAGAATGGGCGGCGAACCGCCAAAGAAAGGACAGCCGATGTATCACAGCCAAAAGCTGGATGCCAAAGCAGCGAAGGGCCTTCTCCTGCGTCTGTTCGGCTATATTCTGCACTACTGGTATCTGTTTTTGCCGGCAGTCGCGATGACGCTTTTATCTAATCAGCTTGCGCTGCTTGGACCGAAGTATTCGGGCGAAGCCATTGATGCGATCGCGCGCGTCGGCGGCGTGGATTTTGATGGCGTATGGTATAATGTTACGCGTATGCTCATTTGCTACATTGCCTCGGCTGCGCTTTCCTATGTGCTTTCCGTACTCATGCTGTTTTTGGGGCAGAAAATCGCTTTTCGCATCCGCAAGCAGCTGTTTGAAAAGCTCACGCAATTGCCGGTCGGCTATTTCGATACGCACGCGACAGGCGAAATCATCAGCCATATTTCCTACGATATTGATACATTAAATATGTCGCTTTCGCACGATTTTGTGCAAATTATGACCAGCTTATACACCGTCATCGGCTCGCTTGTTTTTATGTGGAACATTTCAAAGCCGCTGATTCTTGTTTTTGCCATTACCGTGCCTGCAACGATTGTGTTTACACGCATTCGTACCAAGCGTGTGCGCCCGCTGTTCAGAAAGCGCTCCATAAAGCTTGGCGAGCTTAACGGCTACGCAGAAGAAATGCTGACCGGTCTGCGCACGATTCAGGCGTACGAGCGCGAGGACGAAATCGGCGAGCGCTTCAACGCGCGCAACACCGATGCGATGAACGCTTACTATGAAGCAGACTACTACGGCACAAGCATGATGCCCTTCATCGGCTTGATTAACAACATCTCCCTTTCTTTGATTATGATGTTCGGCGGTATTTTGTATATGCTCTCGCAAAACGGCACTGCCGTAGAAGGCACACTGTTTTTCATCACATTGGGTGGTATGGCGCAGTTCGTGCAATATTCCAGAAAATTCACCGGCCCGATTAACGAGTTTGCCAACATTTTAAATGAATTGCAATCCTCCTTTTCCGCGGCAGAGCGCGTTTTCAGAATTATTGACGAAAAGCCTGAGCCTGCAGACAGCGAAAATGCAATCGCGCTGTCCGACACAAACGGCGAGGTAGAGTTTAAGGATGTTGTATTCGGCTATGTGCCGGATAAAACCATTCTGCACGGCATTTCCTTTAAGGCAAATCCGGGCGAAACGGTTGCAATTGTCGGGCCGACCGGCGCCGGTAAGACGACCATCATCAGCCTGCTTATGCGCTTTTATGATGTAAACGACGGCCGCATCACCGTTGACGGCACGGACGAGCGCGAAATCACAAGAAAATCCTTGCGCCACGCGTATACAATGGTGCTGCAGGACACCTGGCTGTTCTATGGCACAATTTTCGACAACATCGCCTACGGCAAGGAAGGTGCAACCTTAGAAGAGGTCAAAGCAGCCGCAAAGGCTGCGCGCATCGACAGCTACATTGAAAGCCTGCCAAACGGCTACGATACACTTTTATCGGATGACGGCGTAAACATTTCAAAAGGTCAGCGCCAGCTTATCACCATCGCCCGCGCGATGATTTCCAACTCGGAAATGCTGATTTTAGACGAAGCCACCTCGAATGTCGACTCCAGAACGGAAATTAAAATTCAGGAGGCAATGGCAGAGCTGATGCAGGGGCGCACCTGCTTTGTGATTGCGCACCGCCTCTCCACCATCCAGAATGCCGACAAAATCATAGTACTGCAGGACGGCAAAATCACCGAAATGGGCAACCACAATGAGCTGCTCGCCAAGGGTGGCTTCTACAGCACTTTGTACAATTCACAGTTTAATTAAAAAAACCTTCGAAGAGTGATTTCTCTTCGAAGGTTTTCTTTTTATAACAGCTCTGCCAAATCCAAAATCAAACGCTCGGTTTTTTCCCAACCGAGGCACGGGTCGGTGATGGATTTTCCGTATATATGACCGTCCGGCTTTTGTGCGCCATCCTCAATATAGCTTTCAATCATTAATCCCTTCACCAGCTTTTTAACATCCGCACTGTGGCGGCAGCTGTGCAATACCTCTTTTGCAATACGCACCTGCTCTAAATGCTGCTTACCGGAGTTAGAGTGATTTGTATCAATAATCACTGCCGGATTTTGCAAGCTGCGCTCAGCATAGCTTTCGCAAAGATGCACCAAATCCTCATAGTGATAGTTCGGCATCGACACACCGCGCTTGTCCACATAGCCGCGCAAAATCGCGTGCGCATACGGATTGCCGGCACTTTTTGCCTCCCAACCGCCGTAGATAAACGTATGTGCGTGCTGCGCTGCAGTAATTGAATTCATCATAACGGAAATATCGCCGCTGGTCGGGTTTTTCATACCGACCGGGATATTTAAGCCGCTCGCCGTTAAGCGGTGCTTCTGATTTTCTACAGAACGTGCACCCACAGCAACATAAGCAAGCATATCCGAAAGATAGGTGTGATTTTCCGGATAGAGCATTTCATCTGCGCTCGTCAATCCCGTTTCGCGAATTGCACGCATATGCAGCTTACGAATGGCAATCAAGCCGCTAAGCATATCCTCTGCACGCTCCGGGTCCGGCTGGTGCAGCATCCCCTTGTACCCCTCGCCCGTTGTGCGCGGCTTATTTGTATATATGCGCGGTATAATAAAGATTTTATCCTGCACCTTTTCTGCCACACCGGCAAGACGTTTTATATAATCAATCACGCTGTCCTCATGCTCTGCAGAACACGGACCGATGACCAAAATCAGTTTGTCAGACTTTCCGCTTAAAATGTCGCGGATTTGCGCATCTCGCACCGCTTTAATATTGTTCATTTCTGCCGTAACGGGAAAATCACGCTTGATTTCCTCCGCCGTTGGCATTTTCTTTACAAATTGCATATTCATGATGCCTTTCTCCCTTCCAGATGTAATTATAATACGTATTCTTTTGTCTGTCAATTGAAAACAGAGTTGCTTTTTGTCAAAAACTCTGCTATAGTATTGCAAGAGGTGAGCACATGAAGAAAAGGATCCTTCTGCTTTGTGCAGCATTTTGCATCTGTCTTTGCAGCTGCGCGCAACCGACAGTGCCGACAACTGAGCCTACACCGGCACCTGCACCGGAGCCGGTCGAAAACAGAGTTTCGTTTTACGGCGTTGGTGACAATTTAATCCATAACAGCGTCTACTGGCGCGCAAGCGAATACGCGGGCGATGGCGGCTATGATTTTAAACCGATGTATGAATATGTTGCAGATGACATTGCCGCAGCTGATATTGCATACATAAATCAGGAAACCCTGCTTGGCGGCACCGAACTCGGTCTTTCGTCCTATCCGCTCTTTAACTCGCCGCAGGAATGCGGGCGCGATATGATTGACCTTGGCTTTGACGTGTTCTCCCTTGCAACGAATCACGTATTTGACAAAGGTGAAGCCGGTCTTGCAAGTGCATATGCTTTTTTTGCAGAGCATCCGGAGGTCACTTCGGTCGGTCTGCACAAAAAAGACGAGGACATCATCAAAATTGTCGAAAAAAACGGCATTCGCGTTGCCTTCATCAATTATACCTATCTCACAAATGGTTTTTCCCATCCGGCAAACACCGCATACAAGGTGCCGCTTGCGGATTACAAAAACGGCTGCACCGAAATGGTCGCAACCGTTAAGGAAGCCAAAACGCGCGCAGATTTCGTCATCTGCTGCGTGCATTGGGGGGATGAGTACCAAAACACACCGAACGCCCTCCAGCGTGAGAGTGCGCAAATTTTAGCCGATGCCGGCTGTGATATCATTTTGGGCACACATCCACATACCGTACAGCCGATAGAATACATTGGCGACACACTGGTGGTCTATTCCCTAGGGAACTTCATTTCCGCGCAAACTGCGCCGGTCAGCCAAGTCGGCGGTACAATATCGTTTGATCTGGTGCAAAAGGGCGAAGAAAAACGCATTGAAAATGTTGCATTCGAGCCGGTTATCAATCACTACAACCCGGCATTCCGCAACATCCGGATTATTCCGTTTGACGAATACACGCCCGAAAAAGCTGCCACACACGGCGCCGGCATCAGCTACAGCTATTTAGAAAACTTGATTGAAAGAGTAATGAAAGAGGAGCTGCAATGATACGAAACGCAAAACACGAAGACTTAAATGAAATTCTTAAAATATACGATACGGCGCGCGCCTTTATGCGTGCACACGGCAACCTAAACCAATGGACGGGCGACTATCCGGGCACGGGCGATTTGCTTGGCGATATCGAGCGCGGCAATCTGTATGTGCTTGAGGATGAAAACGGCACACTTTGCGGCTGCTTTGCGCTGATTGCAGGCATCGACCCGACCTACGGCAGAATTGACGGCGGCAGCTGGAAATCCAATGCGCCGTACGCCGCAATCCACAAGGTGGCAAGCAGCGGCACGCGCAAGGGTGTGTTTGCCGAGTGCGTCGCGTTCGCACGCGAGCGGTACACGCATCTGCGCATCGACACACACCACGACAATTACCCGATGCAAAATGCAATTACAAAAGAAGGCTTCGAGTACTGCGGCATTATCTATCTTGCCAACGGCGACCCGAGAAAAGCCTATGAATGGATAAAGTAACAAAAACAGCCAAGGAAGCCCTTTGGCTGTTTTATTATACAAATCGTACATCCTTTTCGCTCACGTTTGTGCATTGACTTTCCGATATGCAACGCGTACAATACAGGTAAAAAAAGGGGGGTATATGAAAAATTTCACTTTAACGCAAAGAGAAATTCCGTTAAATGACGAATATGATGTAATCGTCGCAGGCGGCGGTCCTGCCGGCTGCGCCGCAGCAATCGCAGCCGCGCGCGAGGGCGCAAAAACGCTTCTCATTGAGGCGCAGGGCAGCCTCGGCGGTATGAGCACTATGGGTATGGTGCCGACATGGTGTCCGTTCTCGGATAGAGAAAAGATGGTGTATCGCGGTATAGCAGAGGAAATTTTCGTTACGCTCAAAAAAGCGATGCCCTATATCGACCAAAACTTAATGGACTGGGTCGGCATTGACCCGGAAAAGCTCAAGCGCATCTATGATGATAAGGTGACCGAAGCCGGTGCGGATGTTCTGTTTAACACCTTTATCTCCTGCGCCGAAAGCGAGGACGGTACCGTAAATGCCATTATCGTCTCCAACAAGGCAGGTCTTAGTGCATACAGCGCAAAGGTGTTTATCGACTGTACCGGTGACGGCGATGTTGCCGTAAGCGCAGGCGCAGAATACATTATGGGCGACGGCAAGGGCAATGTGCAGGCATCGACGCACTGCTTTGAGCTCGGCGGCGTAAACGAAACGGCGTATATCAATGGCCCGAATATGCACACCTCCAATCCGGACAGCCCGATTTATGCCATTTTAGCGAGCAAAAAGTATGACTATATCAGCGACAGCCATTTGTGCCAGCGCATGATTAAGCCGCGCGTGGTCGGCTTTAACGCAGGGCACATCTGGGATGTGGACAACACGGACCCCATCAGCGTATCAAAAGCACTCATCGAGGGCAGACGCAAGGCAGAAGCCTACTGTGCAGCGTTGCGCGAGTTCCATCCTGCAGCGTTTGGCGATGCGCATGTGGAGCAGACCGCACCGATGATGGGTATCCGCGAAACGCGCCGCATTATCGGCGACTATGTTTTAACCAAGGAAGACTACATCGCGCGCCGCACCTTTGAAGATGAAATCTGCAGAAACAGCTATTATTTGGACATTCATATGAGCGATGAAGAACAGAAGGAAACCGGGCACCAGTCGCTTCGCTACGAAAAAGGCGAGTCGCACGGTGTACCGTACCGTTGCCTCACGCCGAAGGGCATCAAAAACCTGCTTATGGCAGGCAGACAGATTTCCACCGACCGCTCTGTGCAGGGCAGCACGCGCGTAATGCCGGTATGTCTTGCGATGGGCGAAGCCGCAGGCAGAGCCGCAGCCATGGCGTGCAATGTGGAAGGTCACGATGTACATAACATCGATGTAAAACAGCTGCGCCAAAAGATTTTAGACAACGGCGGCTATATTCTGTAATGAAAAAAGCAGTATCTGAGCACATTCAGATACTGCTTTTTAGTCATTTCACTATTATTTCTTTAATACTTCACCGATGGTTGCACTAAGACCGGTAATGCCCTGCAAATCCGATGGGATAATCAGCTTGGTTGCCTGACCGTCTGCCACCTTTTCCATTGCTTCCATCGAGCGGATGGCAAGCATTCCCTCGCCCGGCTTTGCATCGTTAATCAAACGAATACCTTCAGCGGTTGCCGTCTGAATCTTTAAAATCGCTTCTGCTTCACCTTCTGCACGTTTAATCTGTGCTTCCTTTTCAGCTTCTGCTTCCAAAATCGCAGCTGTCTTCTTCGCTTCAGCCGCTAAAATCATTGATTCCTTTTCACCCTCAGCAACCAAAATGGTCGAACGCTTTTCACCCTCGGCCTTTAAGATGCTTTCACGGCGTTCACGCTCTGCCTTCATCTGCTTTTCCATCGCATCCTGAATTGCTTTCGGCGGCATGATATTTTTTAATTCCACACGGTTAATCTTAATACCCCACGGGTCTGTCGCATCATCTAAAATGGCACGCAAGTTTGTGTTGATGGTATCACGTGAAGTCAGCG
This sequence comes from Clostridia bacterium, assembly GCA_017411585.1. Lineage (GTDB taxonomy): Bacteria > Bacillota > Clostridia > UBA1381 > UMGS1253 > RGIG2041. Next base: position 9,186 of record JAFQPV010000277.1, read on the forward strand.
TCTGGTCCAATTCCAAGTCACCAATAATATTACGTAGTGTTGTCGCCGTCAAATTCTCAATCGCCGACATCGGATGTTCTACGCCGTAAGCATACATTTTCGGGTCAGTAATCTGAAAATACACAACCGTGTCAATCTGCATGGTTACATTATCCTTTGTAATAACCGGCTGCGGCGGAAAATCCACCACGCGCTCTTTTAAGTTGACATTTTTTGCAATGCGCTCGATAAACGGCACTTTGATATGCAAACCAACATTCCAGGTCGTCTTATATGCACCGAGACGCTCCACAACAAATGCGTGTGCCTGCGGTACAATTTTGACATTTGCCACAATGACAATCAAAATAAACAACAGCAAAATAAAAATAAAACCTACACCTTCCATAACTGCATCCTCCTTTTTATTGAACCTTTTTTTGAACTACACGGGCGGTTACACCCTTTATTGCACGAATTGTTACTACACTGCCCTCGGCAATGCTTTCCCCATCCAGCGCAGATGCTTTCCACTCAAAGCCGTAAATCGAAACACGACCGGTATTTTTTAGGTTATCGATGGTTTCAATCACAATTGCATCCTGCCCGATGAAGCGGTCCGCGTTCGTTTTTTCCTCGCCCGCCTTCATAAATTTTTTCACAAGGCCGCGCGTGGACAACAATAAAAGTCCCGATGCGATAATAAATACAATCATCTGCACGGCAAAGCTTTCAACAAAAAACGAAACAATCATTGAAACAACCGCTGCCACGCCAAACCAAATACAAACTAAGCCCGGCACCGCCGCCTCAATAACAAACAAAACAATCGCAATAACAAGCCATAACAGTTGCATATCCGATTCCCCTTTCTGTTTAATAGTATAGCATAGTTCTTATTTAAATGCAAACCTAATCCAAAAGCAATTCTGCGCGAAATCTCTCCACATCCGTGGCATTGTGGTTACATAAAACGGAAATAGCCTTGCCCTCTGCCACGCAGGGCGGGTTGGTTTTGTCCTCCGAAACAATTGCAACATAATGATTGCCAAAGGGCTTACCGTCTGCCTCCACACGCTGTGGCATGCTCCAGGAAAGAAGGTCTTCGCTTTCACAAAGGTAGGCGATATCCTCGACCATTCTCGGAATACGCGGATCGAAGTTGATACCAACACAAGCCATAACATAGCGATTGTAGTCTTTCAGATAAATAACCCTCGGGTGCCATGCGTTTTTTACTAAAGCCGTTTCCTTGCCGAAATTACCCGGCTCGCAGAATGCACCGTCATAGTATTTTACAAAGTCGCCCATAATGCCGTCACTACGCTTGCGCGTACGGGCAACATACACATCACAGCTGTCCCATTTTTTCGCCTGCATATCCGCACGTACAATGTTGTAAAACAGATAAAGGTATTCGCTGTTCGGGTCATCAAAAAGCGAAAAATCACCACTGCCAAAGCCAATTTTATCTGCCTTTTGTCCGATGACATTGCCTGCACCCGGATTGTAAAGCTCCGTAAAGCACGGTTCGTTTGCCGTAATTACCCAACGGTCAAAGGTCCAGTTTTGTCCTTCGTCGTCAGAATGCATTAAGCCGATATGCCGAAAATCCGAATCTATACGCGGCGGCTCCTCGCACGGACCCCACGCATCATAGCCGGTACCTTTGCAATTCCAGCCACTCTCGTTATGAAAAAAGCAGAAAAACCGGTGCGTACCCGGACAAATATAGAGCCCGAACGGCCAGATACTGCCGCGCGCCTTCACGCCTTCCGGATAGCGCACCCCGTCGAAGGCGAAATCCGCATGACCAA
>JAFQPV010000278.1 GCA_017411585.1 Clostridia bacterium
CTATCCAGGAAATGCTCGGGCACAGCGATATTTCATCTACGCAGGTCTATGCACAAATGATGAAGAACCGATTGAAGGATGTATATCAGAAAGCGCATCCCCGCGCATAAAAAACGGTTCATTTTGTCGCAATACTTCGTTGTAAGCACTGACCCATACAAAAAGTATTGTGTCAGCACTTGCGCCTTGCTGCATCTGGTTACAAGGCAAACACGGATGAGAACATTTAATATAAATCACAAAAGAAAATATACATATTTAAGGAGGGACCCGTATGGAATTTAAGGGATTCATGGAAAAATTTATGCAGAGTGCAAAGAGAACCCAAGAGGTGGTCGTACAGAAGTCCGGCGATGTGGCAAAGATGACCAAGCAGAAAATGGCGATTATGGCAACGGAGGCAAAAATCAAAGATGCCTACACGGAAATCGGTAAGCTCGTTTATGATGCGTACCGTGACAATGAAGGGGACTCGGATATTATCGAAACGAAGTGTCAGGAAATTGATGAATTATATGCGGATTTGGAGCATGCCAAAGAAACCTATGCAAAGCTGCGTAATATGAAGCGCTGCACGGTTTGCCAAAAGGAAAATGCAGCGGAGGCGCAGTTCTGCAGCAAATGCGGCAGCGCACTGGCAGAGCAGGTGGATACTATGCCGCAGTCGGCAAAGGAAGAGCCGATTGTAGAAGTGGAAACTGCAGAATAGAAACAGAGCGTAAAAGCGTGTGTTTTCTATACACGCTTTTTTGCATAAAAAGAAGGATTAGATTTTAAAATTTCATAAAGAAAAAAGCCATTAGGCGTGCAAAATAGCGCAAAATCAACAAAAAACGAAAAAGTGTTTTCGAGGCGAAACGTAAAATTATGCAAGAAAAGAATTTTTTCTTGCAATTTTAAGCCGGTTTTGCTATACTGTAGGGGTAATGGAAATTAAAGGAGGTTATATATATGGCAATTAAGAATGCATATCTTGCAGACGTTTATGCCCAGGTAGAGGCAAGAAACGCAGGTGAGAAGGAATTTTTGCAGGCGGTTTATGAGGTGCTTGAATCCTTTGAGCCGGTTGTAGAGAAGAGAGAAGACATCGTTAAGGCGGGCATCATCGAAAGAATTGTTGAGCCGGAACGTTTTGTACAGTTCCGTGTGGCTTGGGTTGACGATGCGGGTAAGGTACAGGTAAACAGAGGCTTCAGAGTACAGTACAATTCGGCAATTGGTCCGTACAAGGGCGGTATCCGCCTCCATCCGAGCGTAAACGCTTCGGTTATTAAGTTCCTCGGCTTTGAGCAGTGCTTTAAAAACAGCCTGACCACGCTCCCGATGGGCGGCGGTAAGGGCGGCGCTGACTTTGACCCGAAGGGAAAGTCCGACGGCGAAATTATGCGCTTCTGCCAGAGCTTTATGACAGAGCTTTCCAAGTACATCGGTCCGGATACAGACGTTCCGGCAGGCGATATCGGCGTTGGCGCAAGAGAGATTGGTTATATGTTCGGTCAGTACAAGCGTCTGCGCAATGAGTTTACCGGCGTTTTGACCGGTAAGGGCTTAACCTATGGCGGTTCCCTGGCGCGTAAGGAAGCAACGGGCTTCGGTCTTTGCTACTTTACAAAGGAAATGCTCGCTGCAAAGGGCGACAGCTTTGAAGGCAAGAACGTTGTCATTTCCGGTTCCGGTAATGTTGCAATTTACGCAGCACAGAAGGCAACCGAGTTTGGCGCAAAGGTTGTTGCAATGTCCGACTCCAATGGTTACATCTACGACCCGAACGGCGTAAACTTAGATGTAATCAAGCAAATCAAGGAAGTTGAAAGAGCGAGAATTAAGGAATATGTAGCGCGTGTTGAAGGCGCAACCTATACAGAAGGCTGCCGCGGTATCTGGAGCGTAAAGTGTGACATCGCACTTCCGTGTGCAACTCAGAATGAATTAAACGGCGACGAAGCAAAGACACTGATTGCGAACGGCGTTAAGCTCGTTGCAGAGGGCGCAAATATGCCGTCTACACCGGAAGCAGTTGCTGCATTCCAGGGCGCAGGCGTGCTCTTCGGCCCGGCAAAGGCTGCAAACGCAGGCGGCGTTGCTACATCCGGTCTCGAAATGAGCCAGAATTCCATGCGTTACAGCTGGAGCTTTGAAGAGGTTGACGCAAAGCTGCAGGGCATCATGAAGTCCATCTATAAGGCAGCAAGCGAGGCAGCGAAGGAATACGGCTGCGAGGATAACCTCGTTGCAGGTGCAAACATTGCCGGCTTCTTAAAGATTGCTGAAGCGATGATGGCACAGGGCGTTATGTAATCATAAAATAAGACCGCATTCGCGGTCTTTTTTTATGATTACTTTCTTCGCTGATTCTGCTTATAAAAAGGTAAAATCGGCGCATTGCTTCGTTGCAAAAGCAGACCCGTACGCGAGTACTGTGTCTGCTTCTGCGCCTTGCACTGCATCCGTTTTTCCACTTTTTATGCTGGTTTGGGTTATGTGTTTCCTTTGCTGTTTCCAATTATAAAAAGGTGATTTCGGCGCATTACTTCGTTACGGCATAAAGCCCGTACATGCGTACAAACGGAACGACACATAGGTCGTTCCCTACAACAAAAAACTTCCGGCGTGTGTGCAGGGGATTCTTAGAGGGGACGGCAAAACCTAAAATATATCACAATTTGAGATAAATTATAACATTCATTTATGTTTGTGATATATTATATTTGAGGTTGCTACTGCGCCACAGAACACGGGTATACTGAAACCGGTGGCACGAAAAAAGAACCGTATCGAGAGATACGGTTCTTTTCTTGCTTTATTTACTCACACAGCACATCCATATGTGCGACCTTGGTCATGTCGCCGTACTTTACGGTGACGCTGATGCGAACAGTGCCGGATTTGTGCAGGTGCACCGTGCCATCCTGGTCGACGGTCGCAATTGCAGTGTCGCCACTTTCAAAGAACGTCTTTGCGTCAGCCGGCAACGCA
>JAFQPV010000279.1 GCA_017411585.1 Clostridia bacterium
GGCGTTATCGGTTCTGCGGTAGCAGCAGGTGTGTTCCTGTCCATGTTTGCGCACTAATTCGGATATAGAAAACTTAAAGGGAGGTAAACGATTATGGCAGTTAAAATTACTGAAACCATATTAAGAGACGCGCATCAGTCCTTGATTGCTACGCGTATGACAACGGAACAGATGCTTCCGATTGTTGAAAAATTAGATAAAGTTGGTTATCATTCCTTAGAGGCATGGGGCGGCGCAACATTTGACTCCTGCCTGCGTTTCTTAAACGAAGACCCGTGGGAGCGTTTGAGAAAGATTAAGGATAAGGCAAAGAACACAAAGCTGCAGATGCTGTTCCGCGGTCAGAATATCCTCGGTTACAGACACTATGCAGACGACGTTGTGGACTACTTCGTAAAGAAGTCCGTTGACAACGGTATTGATATTCTGCGTATTTTCGACGCACTCAATGACCCGAGAAACCTCGAGGCTGCAATCAAAGCGGCAAATCAGGCTAAGGCACATGTACAGGCAACGGTATGTTACACCATCAGCCCGGTGCATGACATTGAGTCCTTCGTAAAGCTTGCAAAGCAGCTTGAGAGTATGGGTGCAGATTCTATCTGTATCAAGGATATGGCAGCGCTTTTGTTGCCGTATACTGCATACGACCTTGTTAAGGCAATGAAGGAAGAAATTAAGATTCCGATTCAGCTGCATACACACTATACAAGCGGCGAGGCTTCTATGACCTACTTAAAGGCGATTGAAGCCGGCGTTGATGTAATTGACTGTGCAATGTCTCCGCTCGCGCTCGGCACATCCCAGCCGGCTACAGAGCCGATGGTTGCTGCACTGCAGGGCACAGAGTATGACACAGGTCTCGATTTGGACCTCTTAAGTGAGATTGCAGACTACTTCAGACCGCTTCGTGAAGAGTACTTAAAGAGTGGTCTTATGGACCCGAAGGTTATGGGCGTAGATGTAAACACACTGCGTTACCAGGTGCCGGGCGGTATGCTTTCGAACCTCGTATCCCAGCTGAAGCAGCAGGGTGCAGAGGATAAGTTTATGGACGTGCTTAAGGAAGTTCCGCGTGTGCGTGAAGACTTAGGTTATCCGCCGCTCGTTACACCGTCGAGCCAGATTGTGGGTACACAGGCAGTGCTCAACGTCCTCATGGGCGAGCGCTATAAGATGATTACAAAGGAAACAAAGGGTATTGTTCGCGGTGAGTATGGTCAGACACCGGTTCCGATTTCCGACGAGATGGTGAAGAAGGTTATCGGTGACGAGGAAAGAATCACTTGCCGTCCGGCAGATAAGCTTGAGCCGGAAATCGACAAGCTCAGAGAAGAAATCAAGGATTACATTGAGCAGGATGAGGACGTATTGTCCTACGCGCTGTTCGGTCAGGTTGCTATGAAGTACTTCGAGCACAGAAAAGCACCGAAGACGGAAGAAACTGCGCCTGCAAGCGGCAAGGCTGCTTTCGATGTGGAATACATCGATATGGACTCCAAGGATTATCCGATTAAATAATTTTTACAACCCGAAGTATTTTGCTTCGGGTTGTTTTTTTACATTTTTTACAAAATTTCAAATTTTCTGCGGTTAATTCGCAAATAACTGTTGACTTTATCGAAAAAATGTACTATACTTATTTAAGTAATAAAGGCTTTGACGAAGAGTGCGTCAGGGAGGGTTTCTGAGAGAAACGGCGTTTGGTGCGAGCCGCCGAAACCTGAGCTGAATGTCTGTAGCTTCTGAGCCGGAAGGAAGAAAGCAATTTGTGAGTAGAACCTTCCCGTACGTGCAACGTGACAGCACAGGAATTGTTGGATTCCGATGAGTGGCAATGGAAAGCATTGCAATTTGGGTGGTACCGCGGGTGTAAGCATTATAAGCAGCGCTCGTCCCTGGAAATATAATCTTGGGGCGAGCGATTTTTATATCCTCGCACCACGGGAGGGAAAACCATGAAACAGATTACAGGACTTGATTTTAAAATCAAAGAGATGGCGGGGCGTATTCGTGAGCTTCGTGAAATCGCCGGCATGTCGGTGGAAGAAATCGCAACAAAGACCGACGTTTCCGTTGAAGAGTACTTGCAGTGTGAAAACGGCGAAAGCGACTTAAACTTCGCTTTTATTTACCGTTGTGCACTTGCATTTAATGTCGATGTCACCGATATTATCGAAGGCTCCAGCCCGAAGCTGAAATCGTATACCGTAACACGAGCCGGCGGCGGTCAGAAGATTGAGCAGGCGCATGGTATGGTTTACTACAACCTTGCATCTGCATTTAAAAACAGAATCGCAGAGCCGCTTTATGTTAAAAGTGAGTTTGACCCGGAGGCACAGGGCAGAGATATCGAGCTGACCACACATAACGGTCAGGAGTGCGATATTATCATCCAGGGCCATTTGAAGGTACAGGTTGGCAGTCACAGCGAAATTTTGGGCCCCGGCGACAGTATTTACTACGACTCTTCCACGCCGCACGGTATGATTGCCGTAAACGGCGAGGACTGCTTGTTCTATGCAATCGTATTAAACCCGACAGGGGAGCCGATTCCGGAGCTGCAGCCAAAGAAGACACCGGAGATACACAAGAAGTCCGCATCGATGGAAAATCCGGAAATTCGCAAGATGAAGCGCGTATACAATAAGTATATCGACGTTGTGAAAAACGATGCCGGCACGCCGACTTCCATCACGTTTAAAAATACAGAGAACTTTAACTTTGCATTTGATGTTATTGATGAGCTTGCACGCACCAAGCCGGATAAGCTTGCGATGCTGCATATTGACATCAACAAGACAGAGCGCAAGTTTACTTTCTCGGACATCAGTAAGGCATCCAACAGATGCGCAAACTACTTTAAATCCATCGGCATCAAAAAAGGCGATACCGTTATGCTGGTATTAAAGCGCCACTATCAGTTCTGGTTTGCAATGCTGGGCTTAAATAAGCTTGGTGCAATAGCCATCCCGGCAACAAATCAGCTGCAGGAGCACGATTTTGAGTATCGCTTTAATGCAGCAGATATTAAAACCATCATTTGTACGGCAGACGGAGATACGGCACATCAGGTAGATATGGTAGCCGAAAAGTGTCCGCAGCTCGTAAACAAACTTATGGTTGGCGGCAAGCGTGACGGCTGGAGAGATTTTGACGAAGAGTATATGATGTACTCCACACATTTCGAGCGTACAGAGGAATCTCCGTGCGGCGACGATTTGCTTTTGATGTTCTTTACTTCCGGCACATCGGGTTATCCGAAGCTTGCTGCGCACAATCACAAATACCCGCTCGGTCATTTCCACACCGCAAAATATTGGCACTGTGTAAATCCGAACGGTCTGCACTTTACAATTTCCGACACCGGTTGGGCAAAGTCTATGTGGGGTAAGCTCTATGGACAATGGCTGTGTGAGGCGGCAATCTTCGTTTACGATTTCGACCGCTTTGATGCAGCAGAAATCCTGCCGATGTTTGCAAAGCACCAGATTACAACCTTCTGTGCACCGCCGACCATGCTTCGAATGCTCATTAAGCAGGATATTTCCAAATACGATTTATCCTCAGTTGAGCATATGACCACCGCCGGTGAGGCACTCAATCCGGAGGTTTACCGTCAATTTGAGAACTTGACAGGTCTTCAGATTCTGGAAGGCTTCGGTCAAACGGAAAGCACAATGATTATCGGTAACCTTTACGGGGCCGACCACAAAATCGGCTCAATGGGTAAGCCGGCACCGATTTACGATGTTAAGCTGATGGACGCAGACGGCAAGGAGGTTGCTGTCGGTGAAACGGGTGAAATTTGCATCCGTATCGCAGACGGTGCACCGTGCGGCTTGTTTGCAGGCTATTATAAGGATGCCGAAAAAACAGCAGAAGTTATGTATGATGGTTATTATCACACAGGCGATACCGCTTGGAAGGATGAGGATGGCTTCTTCTGGTTTGTCGGTCGTGTGGACGATGTTATCAAGTCCTCCGGCTACCGCATCGGCCCGTTCGAAATCGAAAGCGTTATTATGGAGCTTCCGTATGTGCTCGAATGTGGTGTATCCGCAGAGCCGGATGAGGTGCGCGGTCAGGTTGTTAAGGCAAGCATCGTGCTGACAAATGGTACAGAGGGAACAGATGAGCTGAAGAAGGAAATTCAAAACTACGTCAAGGCAAGAACCGCGCCGTACAAGTACCCGCGTATCGTAGTATTCCGTGACAGCTTACCGAAGACCGTCAGCGGTAAAATCCAGAGAAATAAGCTTTGATAATTCGCCATGAAAAAGACTTACGTAACTAAAATGCCCGACCACATAGGCGCGTTTTTGAAGGCGAGCAGATGCTTTTCGGAGCTGGGGATAAATATTACGAGAGTCA
>JAFQPV010000280.1 GCA_017411585.1 Clostridia bacterium
ATAAACAGCTTCCGGAGCTGCTTTTGCCGTGGTATAAGGAAAATGCGCGCGACTTGCCGTGGCGCGAAAATCAGGAGCCGTATCGCGTTTGGGTGTCGGAAATTATGCTGCAGCAAACGCGGGTAGAGGCTGTGATTGGCTATTATCAGCGCTTTTTAGAAGCATTGCCGGATATCAAAACGCTTGCGAATGCGCCGGAAGCACAGCTTTTAAAGCTGTGGGAAGGGCTTGGGTATTATAACCGCGTGCGCAATTTGCAAAAGGCGGCACAGGTGGTTTGTGAGCAGCACCATGGCGTATTTCCGAATACGTATGAAGAAATTTTGGCGTTACCGGGCATTGGTGCGTATACTGCCGGTGCTATAAGCTCGATTTGCTTCGGCTTGCCGCGCGCAGCGGTAGATGGAAATGTATTGCGTATTTTATCGCGTATGACCGCGTCAGATACGCCAATCGATTTGGAGGAAACCAAAAAGAGCTTTGCCGAGAGACTGGAAGCTGTCTATCCTGAAGGACATTGCGGCACGTTTACACAGGCGTTGATGGAGCTTGGTGCGTGTGTCTGCACACCGAAATCGCCATCGTGTGATTTGTGCCCTGTAAGAGAGATTTGCCGCGCGCGAAAGCAAAATCAAATAACCAAGTATCCCGTGCGTTTGCCGAAACGCGAGAAAAAATTGCAAAGCTTGAGTGTGTTTTTATTAGAGTGTGATGGAAAATTTGCGCTGACACAGCGTGACCGCAAGGGGCTTTTGTCCGGACTTTGGCAGCTGCCGAATACAGATCAGGTGTTTTTAGATGCAGATGCAGCACTTTTGTATATACAGACGGAAGGGATAAAGCCGCAAAGACTTTTGCGCACATTGGACAGACAGCATATTTTTACGCATATCAAGTGGGAGATGCGCTGTTATCATGTGCTTTGTCGTAAGGAAAGTGCGGATTACACATGGGCAAGCTTGGGAGAAATTCGAAAAAAATATGCACTTCCGACGGCATTTCGGATGTTTTTTGAGGATATGGAATAAGAGCAATGAAAAACGTATTGTTTTTCATTGCTTTTTTTGTTGTTTTCTATTGGTATCTCGTGTTGTTTATGATACAATTTGAGAAAATAATCTATAAGACTTACGAAAAAGTTTCGCGCTTAAACGTTTGACTAATGCGGTTTGTAGTGGTACACTTTTAAATAGGCAAGACTTTTCATTAACGGGGGTAGAGAGATGAAATTTACGGCAGCAGGGGATATGATTATCCAAAGAAGAATTTACGAAGGCTACGAAGGCTTTAATGAGCTTGCACCGTTTATCGGACAGGGCGATGCACGCTTTTTTAATCTGGAAACGACGCTCAACTATGAGGGCGAAACCTGTGCGTCGCAGTTCAGCGGCGGTACATATATTCGCACATATCCCGAAATTTTAGACGATATCAAGCCGTTTGGCTTTAATATGACAAGCTTTAACAATAACCATGCGCTCGACTTTTCCTACGGCGGCTTTTTAAAAACGCTCGAGTGCGTAAACGAGAGCGGTTTGGTACACGCCGGCTGCGGTAACAATCTGGCAGAGGCAGCAGCACCGCGCTATCTGGAAACGCCGAACGGCAGAGTCGCACTCATTGCGGTAAATACGAATTTTGACCCGTCGATGATGGCGGGTGAGCAGACGGGGCGTGTGCCGGGCAGACCGGGCGTGAACGGTATGCGTTTAAACAAGCATGTGGAGCTGCCGCAAGCGGATTTTGAGCATATCCAGAGGATAGCCAAGCTGACCAACATCAATGCCGCCAAGGAAATTACCCGCAAAGAAGGCTATTATCCGGAGCTGAAGGAAGGCTTTTGCGAGCTTGGCGAGCTGCAGTTTAAGGTGGGCGATGAATACAAGTTTGTGCAGGCGCTTAATGAAACGGATATGGCGCGCGTAGAAAAAGCAATCTATGAAGCACAGTTCCAGGCAGATTATATTATGGTTTCCGTTCATTCGCACCAGCTTGAGGGCGATGCAAAGGAAAATCCGTCCGCGTTTTTAAAGGACTTCGCGCACCGCTGTATTGATGCAGGTGCACATGCCGTTGTCGGACACGGACCGCATCTTTTGCGCCCGATTGAAGTATATAAGGATTGCCCGATTTTCTATTCGCTCGGCGACTTTGTGCTCCAGCTCTACAGCGTAGAGCTCGCACCGGCAGAGTTTTTTGCAAAGTATAACCTGCCGGCAGACGAAACCGTGCATGCGCTCTTAAAAAAGCGCTCGAAAAACTTCACGGTAGGACTGATGACTGACCCGAGAATGTTTAGAGCGGTGATTCCGTATTGGGAAACGGACGGCACGAAGATGACCAAGCTTGTTTTGATGCCGATTGAAATGAAAATGGACGGACACAAGTCCGAAAACGGCTTGCCGCGCAGAAGCTACAATCCGGAAATTTATGAATACTTAAAGAATATGAGCGAGCCGTACGGCACAAAGCTGACACTGCGCGATGACGGTTTAATCGAATGTGAATGGTGAGGTGCGAATTATGAATTTACTTGGTGTGGACTACGGAACGACCTCGGTAAAGGCAGCACTGTTTGATGAAGGCTTAAACCAGCTTGCCTGCATCAGCGAGGACTATACCCTAAAGACAAAGGGCGACATTGTCGAGTTTGAGGCAGAGCGCTATTGGGAGATTTTCAAAACCGCGCTCGGCAAAATTGAAGAAACGGGCAAGGTGGATGCGCTTGCAATTGATACGCAGTGCGAAACCCTGATTTTAACGGACGAAAACGGCAACCCCGTGCGCGATGCCATCGTTTGGCTTGATAACCGCGCAACCGAAGAGGCAGCGGAAATTGAAGCGCACTTCGGCAGAGAAAAGGTGTACGAGGTAACGGGACAGCCGGAAATTACGGCAACCTGGCCGGCGTGTAAGCTGATGTGGATTCAAAAGCACGAGCCGGAAATATGGGCAAAGACTAAGAAAATTTTCCTTTTAGAGGACTATATTTTATACAAGCTGACCGGCAAGTTTGTAACGGAGAAGACGCTGCAATCATCGAGTCTGTATTTTGATATCAAGGGCGGCGTTTGGTGGAAGGAAATGCTTGCGTTCATCGGCGTCGGCGAAGAGATGCTTCCGGAATTATACGGCAGCGGTAAGTATGTCGGCGACTATAACGGCATTCAGGTTGTAACCTCTGCAATGGACCAGGTGGCAGGTGCCATCGGTGCAGGCGTGGTAGAAAAGGGTATCGTCAGCGAAATGACGGGCACGACCATGGCGATTTTTATGCCGACGGACAGTGTGCCTGCGTATGACCCGGCAAGCATTGTGCCTTGCCATTATAATTACGATGACGGCTACTGCCTGCTTTCGTGGAGTCCGACGGCAGGTATGGCACTGAAGTGGTTTAAGAATGTATTTTTGGCGGAGAAAAGCTTTAAAGAGCTTGACGAAATGGCGGAAAGCGTTTCCGTCGGCAGTGACGGCGTAACCTTTTTGCCGTATCTTTGCGGCTCGACGATGCCGAAGTATAATCCGGATGCGCGCGGCAGCTTTACAGGGCTTGCACCGGAGCATACAAGTGCACATTTTGTGCGCAGCATTATGGAATCCGTATCCTGCATCTTAAAGAGTAATTTAGACTATCTGAAGGTGCCGGTCAAGGAAATCCGCGCAATGGGCGGCGGTGCGGCAAGTAAGCTTTGGTGCACGATGAAGGCAAACTTAACCGGTAAAACACTTGTTACGCTTAAGAATAAAGAAACGGCATGCCTCGGTTCTGCAATTCTGGCAGGCGTGGGCGCAGGCTGTTTTGCTTCGGTAAAGGCAGCGTGTGCAAAAATTGAAACCGATAAGGTGTACGCACCGACCGGCGAGGATTACAGCGCAGTTTATAAAAACTATACATATTATGATACTTTGTTGAATGTAAGAAGGGAGAAATGAAAAATGGTTAAAGCAGCATTTGTGGGCTTCGGTGAAGTCAACACACCGTATGACATTATTGTAAAGAAATGTGCCGATGCAGAGGCGGCACTCAAAAACGAGGGGATGGAGCTTGTCTCCGTATTCCCGGTAACAGACGATTATGAGGAAAAGGACATCAAAAAGGCAGTCGATGCTTTAAAAGGTCAGGAATTTGATGTTTTGGTGGGTTGCATTGCCGGCTGGATTCCGACACACGCAGTTGTAAAGGTAACGGAGCATTTTCGCCATAAACCGATGGTTTTATGGGGACTTTGAGGCTGGATGGAGGAAGGTCGCCTCGTTACAACGGCTGACCAGGCAGGCACAAGTGCAATTCGCAAAACCTTCTACGATTTAGGCTACACCTTTAAGTATGTTTATGATATTATCGGACTTCCGAGCAAGACAAAGACCGTGTATAACTATGCGAAGGCTGCAGCAGCGGCTGCGAAGCTTCGCCACGCGCGCAGCGGTATGGCAGGCTACCGTGATATGAATCTTTACGGCACACAGGTGGACGGACCGTCCTTAAAGCGCGAGATCGGACCGGAAATTGAGAGCTTTGAAATGCTGGAAATTGAGCAGCGTTATCAGAAAGTGACCGATGCTGAAAAGCAGGCGGTGATCGACAATTGTATGTCGAAGTGGCACTTTATGAAGGCTGCAAACCCGGAGAGCATGAAAAAGGCTGCGGGCTATTACCTTGCAGTAAAGGCAATTTGCGATGAGCGCGGCTATGATGCGGTTTCCTTAAAGGATGTTGACGGTATGAAGAAGCTTTTGGGCTTCCCGCCGGCACCGATTTTTATGCTGCTTTCCGATGAGGAAGGGCTTTGCACCGTGCCGGAAAATGACGGTCTCGGTACGATTACACAGCTGATGGTTAAATATTTGACCGGTCAGTGTGCGTTCTATTTAGAGTTTTATGAGTTCTTCACAGACCGCGTGCTTGCAGGCGTGCCGGACTATGTACCGGCAGAGGTTGTTGACGGCGAGGTTACCGTAATGCCGGCGGCATTCGGTGAGCTCAGCGAGGGTATTTTAAATGTCAGCAAGGTTAAGACCGGCACGGTGACAATGTGCCGTTTAACCTACGATGACGGCAGATACTATATGCATATGGTAAAAGGCGAAGGCGTTACCCCGAGAAAGTGGGAGGAGGCCGGCTGGACACAGCCTGCACCGCAGCTGCCGGGCCTTGAGGTTATTTTAGACGATGTCGAGGACTTTGCACAGAATGTAATGTGCCAGCACTACATCATTTCCTATGGCGACAATACAGAGCTGATTGCAAATCTCTGTGATATTTTAGGGATTGAGATTATCTGATAAAGAAGGCAATGAATATGAAACAGAAACAGCTTTCAAGCGTGAAGCTGAGTATTGTACTGTTTTTGCTGCTTTTTGTGGTACATGCCGTGGTGTATATGACGAAAAACATGTTTTCGGCGGCAATGGCATCTATTGTAGAGGTCGGCGCGATGACAAAGTCGCAGACTGGTCTCATCAGCGCAGTGTTTTGGCTGATTTACGGCACATTTCAAATCATTGGCGGCTTTGCGGCGGATAAATATTCGCCGTTTAAGCTCGTCTTAATCGGTATTTTAAGCGGTATTGTGTCCAATGCGGTGATTTATTGTAACCAAAGCTACGGCGTGGTTATGACGGTATGGTGCATCAATGCGGCGCTGCAGTTTGGTTTGTGGCCGGGCATATTTAAAATTACGACAACGCAAATTGCTCCTGCCTTTCGCCAAACGGCAATTTTCTGGGTGCTTTTATCGACCAGTACCGGTCAGGCAGTCAGTTTGTTGGTGGCATCGTTTGTATCGAATTGGGTGGACAATTTCCTGATTTCTGCGATTTCTCTCGGCGTATTCTTGGTGCTTTGGGTGGTAATCTATAAGCTTTTGGAATGCAATATGGTCGAGGTCGAGGTGCAGGCGCGAGATACGCAGGCCGCAAAGGACGATACGGATATGAAATCCCTGATGCAGAAGTCGGGTATTTTATGGGTGGTGCTGATCAGCTTGATTGCAACGGCAATCAGCACAGGACTTAAGACCTGTGCGCCCACGATGCTGATGGAATCGTACGGCGATTTGTCGGCGGCGGTGGCGAACCGCTTAAGCGTATTTTTGATTGTGTTTTCAGTGCTGGGTATGGTTTTGGCAGGCGTATTTCGTAAGAAGGTTACCTCCAACGAGATGCAGGCAATCTGCACCTTTATCTTTCTTGCAATGCCGTTTGTGTTTATGGCATGCACGGTCGGTATTTGGAATTATTGGCTGATTTTGGCACTTTTATCCGGCGCGATTATCTTTATTCAGGCGATGACGCCGTTTTCCAATTCGTATTCTGCTGCGCGCTTCAGTGGCTACGGGCGAAGCGGCACCATTTCCGGGATTTTAAACGGCAGTGCGGCGTTCGGCAATGTGATTGCGACCTATGTTTTCCCTGCCATGGCGGAAAAAATGCCGTGGAGCTATGTGGTTTTGACCTGGGGCATCGGCTGCGCAGTGATTATTGTAATTGCAATATGTCTTTATAAAAAATGGACACTGTTTATACACAGTAAGGGAGGAAAATAAGATGAGTTTGTTAATTGGCTGGGCAGAGGAAAGCCTTGTGCCCGAGAAAAAGGCGAGCCTTGCAGGGCAGTTTTTTGAAAGAATTTCCGAATATGTAGAATCTGAGATTACCGTAACGGCGATGGCAGTGGAAGCAAATGGCGACGAAATGATTATGGCATCTGTGGATTTGGTGGGCTTCGGTATTTCCGCTATGGAGCTGGCACGCGAAAAGCTGGCTGCAATACTGCCGGGCTTTGATGTGCGTAAGCTGATGGTTGCGGCAACGCATACGCACACCTCGCTTCAATTGGGGGATAAATTGCGTGAGAAGGGAAAAAGCGGCGGCTCTATTTCTGCGACGGCGAAGATTTTGGAAGAGTTTTTGCCGGGGGAGAAAATGTATACAAAGAAGGTTACGGCAGACGATAGCGTAATCACACCACAGGAAGCATTAGAGCTTGCGACGGATAAGGTTGCACTTGCGGCAAAGCGCGCCTGGGAAAGCCGCGCGGAGGCGCTGTTTACCAACGAATTCGGCAGAGCCGCAGTCGGCATGTGCCGCCGCGTCAGCTACGATGACGGCTCGGCGCAGATGTGGGGTGATACCAACACGGCAAACTTTGTTGCCCTGGAGGGCGGCAACGATTCCGGCATTGAGCTGATTTATACCTTTGATAAAAATAAAAAGCTGACGGGCGTTGTGGCAAACATTGCGTGCCCTGCGCAGATTTTAGAGCAGAGAAGCTTTATTTCTGCCGATTACTGGGGCAGAGCGAAGGCGATTTTGCGCGAAAAGCTCGGCAAGGATATTTATCTTTTAGGCCTTTGCGGTGCAGCGGGCGACCAGTGCCCGAGAGATTTGGTGCGCTGGGTTGACCCGGAAACGCCGATTGACGATCCGAATGTAAAGCGCCCGAATCTGCTTAAGCGCAAGGCGGACCCGTCTATGTACGATATTTCCGGCTGCAATAAGGCAGGTAAACGCATTGCAAACGAAATCATTTCCGTATACGAGGAAATTGAAGAATTGCAGGACGATGCAGTATTCGTACATAAGGTGATTGATTTGGATTTGCCGCTGCGCAAGGCGACGATGGCAGAATATGAAAATGCCGTGCGCGAAATCGAGTATTATGTCGAGAAAAACAAGGATAAGGAAGTCTTTAACTTTGAGGATAACGCGCGTATGTATGTACATGCCGGCTTAATCAAGCGCTTCCGCGAGCAGCAAACGCAAGAGGTTACGCCGATTGAGTACCATGTTATCCGCTTCGGCAATGTCGCTTTTGCGACGAATCCGTTTGAGCTGTTTTTAGACTACGGTAACCGCATTAAGGCAAGAAGCTACGCGGAGCAGACCTTTATCGTGCAGCTTTGCTGCGGCACAAACCGCGGCTATCTGCCGACCGAAAAGGCGGAAAAGGCAGGGCACTACAGTGCGTATATTTCCAGCGGTACGGTAGGTCACGAGGGCGGCGACCTTCTCACGAGAGAAACAATTACGGAGATTAACAAGCTTTTTTCATAAGAAAAGGTGTTTTGAAAAATCCATATTGTTTCGACTCTTCTATGTACAAATGTAAAAAAATACTATAATATAAATAGCGGCACAGTCTGTGCCGCTATTTATATATGCAGAGAAGTTTGAATGGGTGGGGAAAAGATGGAAAGAAAAAAATTGGATTACAAATGGGTGGTTGCGGCGGTTTCGTTTCTTGCTGTGCTTACGGCACTCGGCTTCTGCAGCTCGAGTAAGAGCCTGTATCTCGATGCAATCACGAATGCGCTCGGCATTTCCAGAAGTGCGTTTTCAATCAACGACAGCTGCAGATTTATTACAACATCGATTGTAAATCTGTTTTTCGGTACGCTGTTTGCGCGCTTTGGTGCAAAAAAGCTGATGTGCGCCGGATTTGTAAGCCTGATTATATCTATGTTTTTATATTCCATAGGCGAAAATGTCTTTGTGTTCTACGCGGGAGGGGTCTTTTTGGGTCTCGGTATGGCGTGGACGACGACAACGATGGTCGGTGTGGTCATCGGCAACTGGTTCAAGGAAAACCGCGGTACGGTGATGGGGGCGGTGCTCGCTTCGAACGGACTCGGCGCGGCGCTTGCCATTCAGATTGTATCGCCGATGATTTAGGCGCACACCTTCGGCTACCGTGATGCGTATCGCCTGATTATGGTGATTTTGCTTGTTGTCGGCGTTTTGGTTGCAATTTTTATGAAGGATAAGCCGAAAGAGGACAATAGTGCACCGGTAAGCACGCAGAAAAAAGCAAAGCGCGGTCAAAGCTGGGCCGGTATTGAATTTTCGGCAGCCGCAAAGAAAACCTATTTCTATGCGGCGCTCGTATGTATTTTTATTACGGGCTTGTTGTTGCAGGGCATTACCGGCATCTCGAAGGCGCTGATGAAGGACACCGGTCTGGACGCCGGCTATATTGCAACTGTGCTGAGTATGCATTCGATTGCGCTCACGGTATTTAAGTTCGCAGTCGGCTTTGTTTATGATAAAAAGGGACTGCGCGTGACCTCGAATATGTGCTTTATTACGGCAATTATTGTGATGATTATGCTTGCAAATGTAACGAATTCGCCGACGGGCAGAGTGCTTGCAATGATTTACGGAATCTTTTCTTCGCTTGCCTTGCCGCTCGAAACAATTATGCTGCCGATTTATGCGGCGGATTTGTTCGGCGAAAAGTCTTATGCAAAGATTCTGGGAATTATTACTTCGGTCAATACGGCGGGCTATGCTGTCGGCGCACCGCTTGTGAATCTGTGCTATGACCTTTTGGGCAATTACAATGTAGCCATCTACATCGGCTGCGGTTTAATGGCGGTTGCAACGATTGTGATGCAGTTTGTTATTTCTACGGCACATAAGCAGAGAAAAAAGGTTGAGAAGGAGATAGTAGCATGATACATTCGATCTTAATCATCGGACAAT
>JAFQPV010000281.1 GCA_017411585.1 Clostridia bacterium
GATGTTTGACGGCTATAAAGCGCAGCGCAAAGGTATGCCGGACGAGCTTCGTGTGCAGATGCCGATAATCAAAGAAGTCATTTCTGCAAAGCAGATTCCAATTTTAGAACTGGAAGGCTATGAGGCAGACGATATTATCGGGACTATTTCTGCGCTTTGCGAAGAAAAGGGGATAGAGTGTGGCATCATCACCGGCGACAAAGATGATTTACAGCTTGCCAGTCAGTTGACAAAAATTTACCTTACAACCACTTCAAAAGGGAGCACCGTAACGGATATCTATGACGATGCTGCTGTTTTGGCAAAATACGGCGTAACTCCGACAGAATTTATTGATGTAAAAGCTTTGATGGGCGATACTTCCGATAACATTCCCGGTGTTATGGGTATCGGCGAAAAGACAGCGTTGACCTTAATTCAGAATGCTAAAAGCATCGAAAATCTCTACAGCGACTTATCTTCGTTCGGTGTAAAGGGCGCTACCTTTACAAAATTAGAGAACAGTAAAGAAAATGCTTACCTCAGCAAACAGCTCGCAACAATTGACCGCAAGGTTCCGATTACTGCAGATTTTGATGCTATGCACGCATTTGACTGTAAAGCAAAAGAACTTTACACCGTTTTAAAGAAGTATGATTTCAGATCTTTAATCTCAAAGCTTGGTCTTACAGGGGAAGAAGCTTGCGCAAACACCGAGGATACAAAATATTCTTTACCTGAGGTTTCTTTTGTTTTAATCGAAGATGAAATCCGGTTAAAAGAAATCCTTGCACAGTACAAATCGGATACATTTGTTTATAAAATTTATGCACAATCCAATGCGCTACAGGCGATTTCGTTCAAGCTCGAAAACACGGTTTACTTGGCGATGTGCAGTCTGCTTTTAAGCGAAAAATCTATGCTGGAGGCATTTTTGCCGATATTTGAAAGTGATAAAATCACCAAAATAGCCCACGCTGCAAAGGAAGACATTGTTTTTCTCGCCGGCAGAGGCTTTGGCTATACACAGCTCGGCTTTGATGCAGAAATTGCCGCCTATATCTTGGAACCGTCTTTAAGCAGATATGACCTTTCCGATTTGGCGCAAAGCTTTTTATCTTTATATCTCGAGGATCGTGAGAGCGTGCTCGGCAAGGGCAAAAAAGCAATCACGCTGTTAGAGCTTGAGCAGGATAAGCTCCAAAGCTTCGTTACGGGTGAAATTTGCGTTCTGGAGCTTTTAAAGGACGTGCTTGAAGGTAAACTCAAAGAAAACGAGCAATTTCATTTATACGCCGATATAGAGCTTCCGTTGATTTCCGTGCTTGCGGATATGCAAATCAACGGGTTTGCGGTAGATAAAGACCGCTTAGACGAGCTTAATCAGATGCTCGCAGAACGTATTGATGCACTGACGCAGGAGATTTATGCAGATGCCGGTTGTGAATTTAACATTAATTCCACAAAACAGCTCGGTGAAATTTTGTTTGAAACGCTCGGCCTGCGTGTTGTAAAGAAGACAAAAACCGGGTATTCCACTGATGCAAGCGTGCTTGATAAGCTGCGCGGTCAACACCCGATTATCGAAAAAATCATCGAATATCGTTTAATCAGCAAGATTAAATCGACGTATGGCGATGGTTTGCTTGCTGTAATTCATCCGGACACCGGCAGAATTCACTCTTGCTTCAATCAGACAGTCACCGTAACCGGCAGAATCAGCTCGACCGAGCCGAATATGCAAAACATACCGGTTCGCCATCCGCTTGGCCGCGAGATTCGTAAAATGTTTGTTGCACAAGGCGAGGATATGTACCTTGTCGATGCGGATTATTCGCAAATTGAGCTTCGAGTGCTCGCACATATTGCGCAGGATCAGAACATGATTGATGCATTTAAAAATAACGCGGATATCCACGCAAAAACAGCTTCTGAGGTATTGCATATTCCGATTGAGGATGTAACAGCTGCACAGCGAAGTGCGGCAAAGGCGGTCAATTTTGGCATTGTATACGGCATTGGCCAGTTCAGCTTATCGCAGGATTTGAAAATCTCCGTCAGCGAGGCAAAGGCATATATTGACGGTTATTTATCTTATTACAGCGGCATAGCTTCGTATATGGAGCGTGTAAAAAAAGAAGCAGCAGAGCAAGGATATGTCACAACACTGTTTGGCAGGCGCAGATATATTCCGGAGTTGAAGTCTACAAACTTTAATTTGCGCGCATTCGGTGAGCGTGTTGCGCTGAACACGCCAATTCAAGGTACGGCAGCAGACATCATTAAGCTTGCGATGGTGCGTGTTTACCGCCGATTAAAGCAGGAAAAACTAAAGGCACGCCTCATTTTACAGGTGCACGACGAATTGATTATCGAGTGCCCGAAAAACGAACTGGAGGCAGTTTGTGAACTTTTGAAATATGAAATGGAAAATGTTATTTCGCTTGATGCCGCGCTTAAGGCAGATGAAAAATACGGCAAGAGCTGGTATGAGACGAAATAAAGGGGAAGGAACTATGTATGTAATTGGAATTACCGGGGGAAGCGGCAGCGGAAAATCAACCGTCAGCGGTGCGCTGCAGGCAATCGGCTATATCATATTGGATGCAGATAAAATTGCCAGGGAGATTGTTCAACCGGGCAAACCTGCGCTGCAGGAAATCGAGAAAATATTCGGTAAAAATGTTATCAATGCTGATGGTACGATGAACCGCAAGGCTGTTGCAAAAATCGTATTTTCGGATAAAAAGGAATTAGATAAGCTAAACAAGATTACGCATAAATATATAACAGAAAGCATCAAAGCCAGCATTCAAAATGCAAAGTCTCATGTTGTGATTGATGCACCACTGTTGTACGAAAGCGGTCTTGATACACTCTGCGAGGCGGTTGTCGGTGTTACAGCTTCGTTTGATGTGCGCCTGGAGCGCATTATGGCGCGTGACAGTCTAACAGAAGAAGAGGCAAAAATGCGATTGAATGCACAAGGAAGCATTGAAGCAAACCTTTCTCGCGTACAGCTTTTGCTTGATACTTCGGAAAACACACCACCGGCACAGCTGGCAAAAAAAATTGATGATTTTGTTAAAGGAGCCATCCATGAGGTTTTTTAAATATATAGGAAAAATAGTGCTGATTTTAATATTGGTCACAGCAATTGTATTTTTCGGCGGAAAATTTGTCCTGAAAACGCTGTTTCCGTTAGAGCACACAGATATAATTAATGAGGCTGCTGAAGCACAGGACATTGATCCATATCTGATTTTAGCGCTGATTAAGGCTGAAAGCAACTTTGTATCCGATGCACAATCCCACAAGGATGCCTTTGGTTTAATGCAAATTACCGAGCCGACTGCGAAGTGGATTGCAGGAAAAATGAATTTAGAAGGCTATACGGCAGAATCACTGTTAGATCCAACGGTTAATATTCGTATGGGTACGTGGTATTTAGGATATTTAATTTCGTTATATAACGGCGATGAAACACTGGCTCTATGCGCTTATAATGCCGGTCTTGGAAATGTAGACAACTGGCTTGCTGACAAAAAATGCTCTGCTGACGGCAAAAATTTAACGAACATACCGTTTGCAGAGACCGAGAAATATATTGAAAAAATCAAACGCTATAAAGAAACGTATCAAAAGCTCTACCCGGAGCTATAAAAAAGAACACGGCACAAAATGGAAGAGAGGGATGTGCCATGTTCATAGGGTGAACGACTTAAACTGTCGGAACCAAAAGGCTTTGACCGACTTTAAGTTCAGCGTTCTTCATGTTGTTTAGCTTTTTGATTTTGTAAATCGTATTACGGATATCTTCGTGTTCGTTTCCATACTCTTCGGCGATACTCCAAATGGTGTCGCCGGCAAAAACCGTAATCGTTTCGGTTTTGTTTACGGCATCTGCTTGGGTGTTGCTCGGGTTGTATGCATAAAGAAACATTACATTGAACACAACAACTGCAAGTGTGAGAAACACGAAAAATCTTGCTCTATTTACGATTACTGTACGCTTTTTTGTCTTTGTCATAATAAAAAACCTCCATTCGAACATCTGTTCTGATACTAGTATAACAGAACGCGCGTTCGATGTCAAGAGGTTTTTTCGAAAAAATGTTCGATTTTTTTATTTTTTTTTTTTTTGTAAAAATAGGGGAAAGACTAGCGATTTGCGGCGCCGGAATCCATGTAAGCCTGCAAAATTAATGCTGCTGCAACCGTATCAATCACGTCTTTTCGCTTTTTACCGCGTGTGTTTGTTTCATTTAAGGTTTGAATTGCGCAAACTGTAGATAATCTTTCATCAAAAAACACAATTTCACCGCTGAAAATTTCTTTCAATCGGTCGGCAAATACATAAGTTTTTTCTGCGCGTTCACCTAATGTGCCGTTCATGTTTTTCGGAAGACCGATGACAATTTTAGACGGGCTATAGGTTGCAAGCAACTGCTGCAAACGCTCAAAAAGTGCCTTTCTGCCGGTGTTTTTTATGGTTTCAACGCCTTGCGCGGTAAGACCAAGCAAATCCGATACTGCAATGCCGACACGGGCATCACCGTAGTCAATACACATAATACGATTCATAAGGAAAACCCTCCTTTTTAATAGTAACAGTATATCATACACATTATAAAATTGTCAAATACGCTAATGAGTTTACAGTATATATATTATGTAAACTTAAGTTTGCTCAGGAAGTGAAACAGGGGAATGGAGTACCTGAAATTACCAAACTTGCCGGATAAAAAAGTGAATAAGATAATCATTGCACAGGATTGTCCTGATGAAATAATTAAATCGCTTTATAATTATGGTGTAGAGCTGATAAAATCAGCCCGCTTAAACAAAATAGACGATGCAACAAGTACACATCCGGACATGAGTATACTGCATATGGGCGAAAATCGATTCTTTTGTGCAAATTCTGCGTTCGATTATTATCAACAAATGCTTGGGAATGTAGATATTCAGCCTTTGTCCAAGGAAATAAGCTCACCGTATCCTCTGGATGCCGGACTGAATGCAGCTATATTGGGCAAAAATGTGTTTTTGTGCGCAAAATCAATAAACGAACAAATTTTCGAGGAAGTAGAACATCTGCAATTTCGGGTGATACAAGTAAAACAAGGCTACGCTAAATGTAATCTTGTACCGGTTTCAGAAAATGCACTGATTACAGAGGACGCATCCATTTACCATGCTGCAATTCATAACGGACTTGATGCGCTTAAGATTCATCCCGGAAACATCTCTTTAAACGGATATCCGCACGGATTCATCGGCGGCGCCTGCGGTAAGCTTGATAAAAACACACTTGCTATTACCGGAAAGCTTTCATATCTGCCAGAAGCAGAGTCAATAATCGCATTCTGTAAGAATCATGGCGTAGAACTTTTGGAATTAGGCAATTTGAGACCTTGCGACATCGGAAGTATACTGCCAATCGCATAAAGGCAAAATACAGCAGCTTTTTCCTGTGTTTAAAACATACCTAAGGTCATTTGAAAAAAACTGGTGAGCTCCAGACGAGTCATTATTTTTAAGGGAAATTTCAGCAAGTCGATAACAAGTAGAATTGAGACGTAAATTGGCATACATTTATAAACGAAGCAATTTATTAGATTATAGAAGATGCTTAGTTAAAAACACAAGCAATGGAGTAACTGATTATATAAAGAATAAATTCAAAGTCAAACACAAAAAGCAAAATCAGAATTGAATTCATAATAAAATAAATACAGTAAAAACGCTAAGAAGACAAAAGGACCACAGATGAATACTGCAATTGTCATAATTTTACGTAAATATACTATTTATATATAATATATAGAAAAATGTCTAAAAATATGCTTCTAAGTCGCATAAAGAGCAATTTATAATACTTAGATTTATATTTTAAATATGCCCCTACTCCATATAAAAACAAAAAAACACGCCGAGGATCTACCCCGACGTGCATTTTTTTATTCTTGTGTTGCGATTTGAGTTTTGATTGAAAGCTCGGCAAGCTGCTTATCATCTACCTCAGCCGGTGCATTTGTCATAAGTTCGGATGCATTCTGTACTTTCGGGAACGCGATTACTTCTCTGATAGAATCTGCCCCGGTCAGCAGCATTACAAATCTATCTAAGCCGTATGCCATACCACCGTGCGGCGGTGTACCGTACTTAAATGCCTCAAGCAGATAACCGAAACGTGCCCAAGCCTCTTCCTTTGTAAAGCCGAGGACTTCGAACATCTTTTGCTGCAGCTCTGTATTGAAAATTCTGATACTACCGCCACCAAGCTCACAGCCGTTTAAGATAATATCATACGCCTTTGCGCGCACGTCCTGCGGTCTTGTAGAAAGCAGGTCGATATCTTCATCCATCGGCGATGTAAACGGATGGTGCTTTGCAACGTATCTGTCCTCTTCCTCACTGTACTCAAGCAGCGGGAATTCTGTTACCCACAAAAGATTGAACTGATCCTTACTTGTCAGATTCAGGCGTTTTGCAATTTCACAACGCAGCGCACCGAGCGCATCGAATACGATGTTATCTTGGTCGGCTACAAACAGAACCGTATCGCCTGCCTTCGCCCCTACCCTGTCACAAATTGCCTTAAGCTCCGTTTCTTCAAAGAACTTAGCAATCGGCGAACGGTAAGTGCCGCCTTCTTCACAAACGAGCCAAGCAAGACCCTTTGCTCTATATGTCTTTACAAACTCGCCAAGCGCATCTAAATCCTTGCGGCTGAACGCTGTCGCGCCACCATCTACCTTGATTGCGCGTACACTGCCGCCGGCTTCTACAGCGCCTTTAAATACGCCAAAGCCGCAATCCTTCACAAGGTCGCTTATATTATTTAACTCTAAACCAAAGCGCGTATCCGGCTTATCGGAACCGAAGCGCTCCATTGCTTCTTTATAGGTCATGCGCTTAAACGGTACCGGAACATCAATGTCTAAAATTTCCTTAAATACGCGAGCAATCATACGCTCGTTTACGGAAATTACGTCGTCAATTTCAACGAAGGACATCTCAAGGTCAATCTGTGTAAATTCCGGCTGACGGTCTGCACGCAGGTCCTCGTCACGGAAGCACTTTACAATCTGGAAGTAACGGTCCATGCCGGAAACCATCAACAGCTGCTTGTACTGCTGTGGCGACTGCGGAAGTGCATAAAAACTGCCCGGATGTACACGGCTCGGTACAAGATAATCTCTTGCACCCTCCGGCGTACTTCTTGTAAGCATCGGTGTTTCAATTTCAATAAAACCGTTTTCGTCATAGAAGTTTCTTGCGATATTTGCAAGCTTATGGCGCAAAATCAAGTTTTTCTGCATTGGGGCACGTCTCAAATCGAGGTATCTGTACTTTAATCTGAGCTCGTCCTTAACGTCCGTTTCAGCCTTAATTTCAAACGGTGTGGTTTCTGCCTTATTTAAAATACGAAGCTCTGTTACCTTGATTTCAATCATGCCGGTCGGCAGCTTCGGATTTGGCGAGCTGCGTTTTACAACCTCACCGGTAACAGCGAGAACATACTCTGTACGGATCGTTGCTGCTTTTTCAAAAATCTGCGCATCAATATCCGTATCAAACGAAAGCTGAATGATACCGCTGCGGTCACGCAAATCAATAAAGATAAGCGACCCGAGGTTGCGGTATACGTCAGCCCAACCCATAACGGTTACAACTTCACCAATATTGCCTTCTGTAAGCTCACCACAGTAATGTGTGCGCTTCATTCCCTGTAAAGTATCCATTATTCTTCACCTCTGTTAATTTCTTTTAATGCATCCGCCAGTGCATCTAACTGTACGCCGGTCTTTTCACCGGTCTGCATATTTTTAAGTTCAGCACTGCGCGAGGTCACTTCATCGTCACCTAAAACAATTGTGTAAGCAGCGCCGATTTTGTCTGCATATTTCATCTGCGCCTTCAAGCTTCTGCCCACGCGGTCCTTTTCCGCATAAAAGCCTGCGCCGCGCAGAATGTATACTAATTTTTCAGCCTCAACATCCGCCGCATCACCAATGCTGGAGATGTATATATCCGGCTTCGTTTCAACATCAAAGTTTGCCCCCTGTGACTCTAATGTAAGAATCAAACGCTCAATACCCATCGCAAAGCCGATGCCCGGCGTTTCCGGACCGCCAAGCTCTTGTACAAGACCGTCATATCTTCCGCCACCGCAAACCGTGCTCTGAGCACCAATGTCCTCAGCAACAAACTCAAATACTGTCTTTGTATAGTAGTCAAGACCGCGTACAATATCCGGATTGATTACATACGGAATATTTAATGCATCGAGCCTTGTTTTTACACCTTCAAAATGCGTGCTGCACTCTTCGCAAATGTGGTCAATCAGCTTCGGTGCATCTTTTGCAAGCTCGCCGCAAATCGGCGATTTGCAGTCTAAAATACGCAGTGGATTGCGCTCAAGTCTGCTCTTGCAGGTGTCGCAAAGCGTATCGTAATGCTCTTTAAAATAAGCAATCAGCTTTTCATTATAGGCCTTGCGGCAAGTCGGACAGCCGATGGAATTAATGTTCAGTGTCACAGACTTTAAGCCGATTTCAGATAAAAGCATATGCACTAGTGAAATGATTTCCGCGTCGATGGTCGGATTCTGCGAACCGAATACCTCTACACCGAACTGGTGGAATTCGCGAAGTCTACCCGCCTGCGGCTTCTCATAACGGAAGCACGGAATAATGTAAAACTGCTTTACAGGTAACGGGTTTGCATACATATTGCGCTCAATAAACGCTCTTGCAACGGATGCTGTACCCTCCGGACGCAGTGTAATGCTTCTGTCTCCCTTGTCAGTAAAGGTGTACATCTGCTTTTCCACGACATCAGTTGTGTCCCCCACACCGCGCAAAAAGAGCTCTGTGTGCTCAAAGGTCGGTGTCATGATTTCAGAATAACCGAATCGGCTGCATACGGAACGCATCTTCGTTTCCAAGTATTGCCACAGGTTACTCTTCGGATAAAATATGTCGTTTGTACCTCTTGGTGCTTTTGTTAACATGGTAAAACCCCCATTAGTTTACATAAAATATTTTCTGTAAACAAGCATTAATGTTCTAATAATAAATTGATAATATCCCAAATCGTGAACTTGCCTTCGTCATCTTTTGTGCTGAACGGAACAAGAATATCTTCCTCGGTAAGCTTCAGCTCGCCGTAAATCATTTCCAAGTTTTCTTCAAGTGCCTTTTTTGAAAGCTTGTCCGTCTTGGTCGCAATAACAACCACACTTTCCTGATAATGACGAATCCAATCGAGCATCATCTTATCATCCGCCGTCGGCTTATGTCTGCTATCCACCAGCAAAAACACCTGATAGAGCGGCTCGCGGTTGTTTAAGTAGGCTTCAATCATTGTCCCCCACTTTTTAATCTCTTCCTTCGAGCGTGTCGCATAACCGTAACCCGGCAAATCTACCAGGAAAAT
The DNA here is from genome assembly GCA_017411585.1 of Clostridia bacterium. Lineage (GTDB taxonomy): Bacteria > Bacillota > Clostridia > UBA1381 > UMGS1253 > RGIG2041. Next base: position 9,427 of record JAFQPV010000281.1, read on the forward strand.
CTTTTCATCGATATCATAAAAATTGATAGTTGCCGTTTTGCCCGGTGTCGAGCTGACTCTTGCAAGCGATTTTCTGTTCAACAGCTTATTAATCAGCGA
>JAFQPV010000282.1 GCA_017411585.1 Clostridia bacterium
ACTAAGGACAACATTATAAACCTTAGACAATGTGGCGCACCTGCGCTCGATATTAGACGATGCAGGCTTTACGCATACACAGCTGATCCAGGGCGAGGCAGGGCAGCCGTCCTGGGCACCGGAGGGGCATTGGCTCTATAAAGACGGATTCGACAATCCGCGCGCGCAGGCAGTTTGGCTTTTGCGCAGATTTGTTTTAGACCACTACGCCGGCGCAGCGCTCAGCTCGTTTTTTATGATTGCGGATATTTGGGAAAAGCCGTACGAAATGGCAACAAAAACCATTCCGCGCGCGCAGGCAAACGGCATTTTGAACGGCCTTAGCTACACGCCGAAGCCATCCTATACCGCAATGCAGCATACGGCAGCGCTTCTGCAGGGCGATATTAAGGCAAGCAATGCGTATTTTACGGCAAGTGTGCCGGAGGTTGATATTTGCGCGCGGCACGCGCTGATGCGGCTTGCCTTTGAAAAGGACAATAAGCCGATGTATGTATATTATCTGCCGAGTGCGGTGGGTGAGGAAGTGTATATAAAAGATGCGCTTACCGCGTTTGTCGAAGCGCCGCTTGACGAGCCGGTGCTTTTGGATATGTACACCGGCGAGGTGTTTGCGCTCTCTGCGCCTACATGCGTGCAGGGCTTGGCAGCATACGAAGGCCTGCCGCTTGCAAACTATCCGTTGGTGCTTACCGAGCGCAGTGCAATTATATTAGAAGATTAAAAGGGACTTTTGTCCCTTTTTTCTTGCTTTATTTACAAAAATAATGTATACTGTATTTGTTTTGATTTATGATAGGAGGGTGTTTTAAATGCAAAGAGAAAAATTTTCCTCGCGTCTCGGCTTTTTGCTGATTTCCGCGGGGTGCGCAATCGGCCTCGGAATTGTATGGCGCTTTCCGTACATCGCCGGTAAATATGGCGGTGCGGCGTTTGTGCTTTTGTATCTGGCGTTCCTGGTTTTGATGGGCCTGCCGATTATGGTGATGGAGCTTGCAGTCGGACGCGGCAGTCAAAAGAGTATCGCGATGTCGTTTGATGCGTTAGAGCCGCAGGGCTCAAAATACCATCTGTATAAGTATGTTGCAGCTGCAGGTAACTATCTTTTGATGATGTTTTATACCTCGGTTGCCGGCTGGATGGTGATTTACTGCAAAAAGCTTATCAGCGGCGAATTTGTCGGCGCAACGAGCGAACAGGTAAGCAGCGCCTTTTCCGGCATGATGGCAGACCCGGTTGGGATGATGATTGCGATGGTTATCGTGGTCGTCGGCTGCTTTTCGATTTGCTCTATCGGACTTCAAAAGGGCGTTGAGAAGGCAACAAAGTGGATGATGCTGGCGCTTTTGGCGATTATGCTTGTGCTGGTTGTTAACTCGCTTCTGATGCCGGGCGCAGCAAAAGGCCTTAAGTTCTATCTCTATCCGGACTTTGGTAAGCTGGCAGAAGCCGGCATCTTCAATGCCATCTTCGATGCGATGGGACAGGCGTTCTTTACGCTGAGTATCGGTATGGGCTCGATTGCTATTTTCGGTAGCTATATCGATAAAAAGCATTCGTTGACCGGCGAAGCGGTGCGCATCACGCTTTTGGATACGAGCGTAGCCTTTATGGCAGGTCTGATTATTTTCCCGGCTTGCTTTACCTATGGTGTAAACCCGGATGCAGGTCCGAACCTGATTTTTGTAACGCTGCCGAATGTATTTGCGGCAATGCCGGGCGGACGCGTTTGGGGCTCGCTGTTCTTTATTTTCCTTTTGTTTGCAGCACTTTCGACGGTTATCGCCGTGTTCGAAAATATCATTTCCTTCTGGATGGATTTGAAGGGCTGGAGCAGAAAAAAGACCGTTATCATCAACGGCGTTGCACTTTTGGTATTGTCGCTGCCGTGCGTACTCGGCTTTAATGTACTGTCGTTTATTCAGCCGCTCGGCGCAGGCTCGACCATTATGGATTTGGAGGACTTTATCATCTCTAACAACATTCTGCCGCTCGGCTCGCTTGTTTATCTGACCTTCTGTACCTACAAATTCGGTTGGGGATGGGACAAGTTTACGCTCGAAGCCAACACCGGCGACGGCTTAAAGTTCCCGACAAAGCTTCGTGTATACTTTAAATATGTTTTGCCGCTGATTATCTTGTTTATCTTCGTGCAGGGCTATATCGCAAAATTCTTTTAAGATGTACAAACAAAAAAGCAGATTCTTTTTGAATCTGCTTTTTTGATACATTTCTTATAATAATTCTACGCTTAAATCCTTTTTTGGGGCATGCTTTTTCTGCATGGCATCCATATGTCTTTTGATGCATTCGAGGGTTTCCTCGCTGATGTCATGCTCAATTTTGCAGGCATCCGCTTCTGCGGTTTCCTCACTCACGCCGAGGGCGAGCAGGGCATCGGTCAAAAGCTGATGGCGCATATATACGCGGTTTGCAACCTCTAAGCCTTTTTCCGTCAGCGAAATTAGGCCGTTATCGTCGACGGTGATGTAACCGTCTTCGCGGAACTGGCGCATTGCGATGCTGATGGTCGGCTTGGAAAAATTCATATGTCTTGCAATATCAATCGAGCGGACCTGCCCGTTTTGTTCATTTAATACGTAAATCGCTTCTAAATAATTTTCGGCGGATTCATGAATCTTCATAACTGTCGTCCTCCTTGTACTTCTGTATATTATTGTATACTAAAAAAACAAAAAGTTCAATAGTTTTTTATTTTGCACAAAAAAGAAAAAGACGCATTGTTTATGCAATGCGTCATTTTATAAAACTTACTGACCTAAGGTCTTTAAGAACTCGCGGCTCATACGTGCAGATTCAATTGCCGGTCTTTCCGGTGCCTGATCCTGCTCATAGATGATGTACTCTGTGCCGGAGTCTTCGCAAGCTTCTAAGATTGCTTTAAAGTCCTGCATACCGGTGCCGAGTGCCTTAAACATAAATTCGTTCTCCTCGCGGGAAACGCCCTTTACTTCTTTGCCGTTTTCGTCAATTAAGGAGTATGCCGGGCCTGCGTTTAAGCTCTTGCATGTGAAGTCCTTTAAGTGCACGATGCCAACTCTACCTGCGTATTTGCGGATGTATTCTGCCGGGTCCTGTCCTGCATATTTTACCCAACAGGTATCGATTTGGGTTGTGAGCAGGTCTTTCGAAACAGTGGAATAGAGCTTGTCGAAAATAAACTCGCCTTCGAGCTCTAAGAACTCAAAGTCGTGGTTGTGGTAGCCGAGCTGAATACCGTTGTCCTTTAAAAGCTTGCCAACCTTTTTTGCTTCCTCACAAAGCTGTGCAAAGCCTTCTTTGGTTGCCATTTTCTGTACCGGCATCCACGGAATGCAGCAATACTTTGCGCCGATGGTTTTCAAATAGTCCACATTTGCCTGTGCATCCTCACCTAAGAATACATCATGTGTCTGGTGCACGGAAACACACTCTAAGCCGTGCTTGTCTAAAAGTGCCTTTACTTCCTCGGCGCTCTTGCCGAAATAGCCCGCAAACTCAACATAATCGTAGCCTGCTTCCTTTACTTTTGCCAGTGTAGCATCCATATCTTCTTTCATATCGTCACGCAGAGAGAACAGTTGGATGCCGACTTTAAACTTTTTCATGGTTATACACCTCGTTTTCATAATTTGGTAATTTAAACATAGCATATTTTTCTTTCGATGGCAAGCAATAGGAGCAAATTGTGCGAAATATTGAAACTTTTGTGCGAAATATTGAAAAAAGGTTTGAAATGTCCGGCAATCAATGGTATAATGAATTTGTCTATTATAAATGCACCAAGTGCATGAAAATGAAAAGAGGTATGTGAAATGAAAATCGCATTGATTAACGAAAACAGTCAGGCTGCGAAGAACGCCCTGATTTGTGACACACTTAAGAAGGTTGTAGAGCCGATGGGTCACACCGTATACAACTACGGTATGTACTCCGCTGAAGATGTAAACCAGCTTACATATGTACAGATTGGTATTTTAACAGCTGTACTTATCAACTCCAAGGCTGCTGACCTCGTAATCACAGGCTGCGGCACAGGGGAAGGCGCAATGCTCGCTTGTAACGCATTCCCGGGCGTACTGTGCGGTCACGTTGTTGACCCGACAGATGCTTACCAGTTTACACAGGTAAACAACGGTAACACAATCGCGCTCCCGTTCGCTAAGGGCTGGGGCTGGGGCTGTGAATTAAACCTCCAGTATGTATTCGAGAAGCTCTTCGTTGAAGAGTGGGGCGGCGGCTATCCGAAGGAAAGAGCTGTTCCGGAGCAGAGAAACAAGAAGATTCTGGACGAAGTTAAGAAGGTTACACATGTTGACCTCGTTACAATCTTAAAGAACCTCGACCAGGAGCTCGTAAAGGGCGCACTCTCCGGCGAGAAGTTTAAGGAATACTTCTACGCAAACTGCCAGGTACCGGAAATCGCTGAAGCGGTTAAGGCTATCGTTGGTGAATAATTGAAGCTTTTGAAAGACGGTGTCGGCAGACACCGTCTTTTTTTAGTTTGTTCGCTGATTTAACTTGTAAAAAGGTAAATTTGGCGCATAGCTTCGTTGCAGAGGCAAGCCCGTACGCGAGTACTGTGCTTGCCTTCGCGCCTTGCTCTGCATCCAAATTTCCTCTTTTTATGCTGGTTGGAGAATGCTGATTTCTTCGCTAATTTGAGTTATAAAATGGTGATTTTAGCGCATTGCTGTGTTGCGAAGGCAGACCCATATGCTGTAGGGGCGGATGCCCACATCCGCCCGTCTATATGATGCAAAACCGGCGGGACGATGAGGGCACATAAGTTGCCGCTGTGAAAACCGTTTCTTTTAATTTAAAAATAGTGTGGCATACCTTGCAAAGCTGCTGCATACACATAAACAAAGACCAGCATATAAGGAGGAATTGTTTATGGAAATTGAGCTTCGCAAGGAAACGATAAATGTAAATGAAGCGGTGTGCAGCAAGGCTGTGCAGGTGCTTGCAGAAAGCGACGTGATTGTGCCGGACACGAAAAGCGATATTGCAAAGATTTTGCAGATGGATGCCGTTGCGACGGTGGATAATATTGTCACAGGTGAGGCAGGAACGGAAATTACGGGACACGTGGACATCACTGTGCTCTATGTGCCGGACGGCGATGCAAAGCCGGTTTGTGCCCTGCCGATTACGCTGGATTTTACGCAGGAGGCGGAAAATAACAGCATCACCACAGGCTGCAAGTGCATCGTTTCGGCTGATGTGTGCCATGTGGAATATTCTTTATTAAATGCACGAAAAATCTCCGTGCGTGCCATTGTGGATTTGGATTTAAAGTGTTACCGTATGCGCACGGCGGATGCGGTATGTGAGTTAGACGGCGGCATAGAAGCAAAGCGCGACAATTTGCAGGTGTACAATCTTTTACATACATCGATGCGCAAATTTCCGCTCAGGGAAACGCTTGCATTTCCGAGCGGCAAGCCGAGCGCGGTGGCGGTTTTGAAAGCCGACACGAAAATTACGGACAAAGAGATTCGCGTTGTTACAGACAAGGTCGTTTTGAAAGGTAACGTACAGATTTGCACGCTGTATGTTTCCGAGGCAAACACGGTGGAGTTTATGGAGCACGAGCTGCCGTTTACCGAGGTGCTTGATGCGGAGGGCGCATTAGAAGGCTGTATGTGCGAGTTGGATTTGAGCCTTTCGGGGGCGCAGGTCACTTTAGGTGCGGACAGCGACGGCGATATGCGCTTTTTGGAGCTGTCAGTGATGTGCAATGCCAACGTGATGCTCAGCGAGGTTTCAGATGTGTCGCTCATTACGGACTGCTTTTGCCGCGACAAAAATATGGTTTGTGAAACGGAGCCGTTTTTAGTGCATCGGCTTGCTGGCACAGGTAGTGCACAAGCGAGCGTGAAGGGGATTATGCAGCTCGGCGCGAATGCACCGGAGCTGGAGGCGGTGTATAATGTTGTTGCAAAGCCGTATATTCAGGATGTGCAGATTTCGGAAAATACGGCAACGGTGCAGGGCGTGATTTCGTGCTATTTGTTATATTTGTCTTCAGCAGCGGCTTCGCCGATCAGCACTGGAAAGGCGCAGATAGAGTTTTCTGCACCGATTGACGTGGAGGGCTTGCGTGAGGGGATGGACTGCGAGCTTTCCGTTGAGACGATGCACTGCGCATACAACATCAATATGAGCGGTGAAATCGAGGTGCGCTGCGTGCTTCGTTTAGATGCAAAAGCCATTGAGGAAAAGGTGCTGAATCTGATTATCGGGGCGACGGTCGAGGATATCGAGGTGTCGCTTTTGCACGGTATTTTGCTTTACTTTG
>JAFQPV010000283.1 GCA_017411585.1 Clostridia bacterium
AACACAGTTTATTTTGGTAACGCACCGTCGAGGTACTATGGAAGCTGCAGATCTTCTGTACGGCGTAACTATGCAGGAGAAGGGTGTATCCAAGTTGCTTGCATTGCGTTTGGATGAGGCACAGAATCTTGAATAAAAGACAAAAGGATGAAACACAATGGGATTTTTTGATAAATTAAAAAACGGGCTTACAAAAACGCGCAGTGCGTTTTCCGAGAAAGTAAATCAGGTTTTTGCGGCATTTACAAAGGTAGATGAGGACTTATTTGAAGAACTGGAGGAGGCACTTATTACGGCAGATGTCGGTTATGAAACCTCTATGGAGATTATTGACACGTTGCGCGACCGCGTGAAACGTACGCGCACTGAGGATGCACAGCAGGTGCGTACGATGCTTGGTGAAGTCATTGCAGAAATGCTGGAGGAAACTGAAACACCGTTTTTAGAGGATGGCAAGCCGGCGATTTTGTTGGTAATCGGCGTAAATGGTGTCGGCAAAACCACGAGCATCGGCAAGTTGACCTCGTATTTTAAGAGCAACGGTAAAAAGGTTGTGCTTGCAGCGGCGGATACGTTCCGCGCAGCGGCGATTGATCAGTTAGATATATGGGCGCAGCGCAACGATTGTGAGATTATAAAGCACGCAGAGGGCGCAGACCCGGGCGCAGTGGTATTTGATGCTGTGGCAGCTGCAAAATCCAGAGGGGCGGATGTGCTGATTTGCGATACGGCAGGTCGACTGCACAACAAGAAAAATCTGATGGATGAGCTTGGTAAAATTTCGCGCATTATTGACCGTGAGGCGCCGGAATATACAAAGCATGTGCTTTTGGTTTTGGATGCAACTACGGGGCAAAATGCTATCAGCCAGGCAAAGCTGTTTTCCGAAAGTGCAGGTATCGACGGTATTATTTTAACCAAGCTTGACGGTACGGCAAAGGGCGGCGTTGTTATTGGCATTTGCCGCGAACAGAGCATTCCGGTGCGTTTTGTCGGTGTTGGCGAAGGCATTGATGATTTGCAGCCGTTTTCTGCAACGGATTTTGCAAAGGCGTTGATGGAGTAAGAAAACAGTAGAGAACAAAAGGAAGTGAGACTGTGGCATTTAATGAGAGTGATTTTCAAAATGCAAAAACGGTGAGTACGCCGAATCCGAAGATGAAGCGCATAACCGTTCTTTGGGTTATATTATTGGTGCTCCTTGCAGCGGCACTGGTTGCGGGCTCGATGTATATACAGTACATCCAGGTGCGTGAGGTTGGTGCGCAGTATACCGAGGTGTATTGGACCAATCTGCGTGTGAGCATTGTATCGCAGATTTGCAGTTTTTTGGTTGTATTTATTCTGTTTACAATCAACAATCTGGTGATTCGTAAGCTGGCTTGGCGCGAGCATAATGATTTGAAAATCATTTCAAAGCTGATGCCAATGCTTTTAACTACGCTTGCCATTGCATTTATTGCAAGCCGTTTTATTGGCGAAAATGTATATACTCGATTTTTGGAGTTTGCCAATGCAACCATGTTTAATCAGACGGACCCGCTGTTTAACCAGGATATCGGTTATTATATGTTCCAGCGCCCGTTTATCATGTCTGTCGTAGACAGCGCAAAGGTAATTTTGACGATCCAGGCAGTTTATACCGTGATTGTATATTGTATTTTATATGCAAGAAACGGCGTAGACAGCTTCGGAGATATTTTGAAAAGTCGCGGTGTACTTTTGCATTGCTGCGTCGATATCTTTTTGATTTTCCTTTGTATTGCGGTGACGTTTAAGTTCAATTCCGAAAACTTGCTTTATGGCACCTTTGGTAATGATTTAAGCGGTGCAGGCTATACAGATACTTATATTTGGCTCGCATATTATTCCTGTGCGCCGGTGATTCTGATTTTATCTGTTGCGGTTACAGGTTTTATGCTTTGGCGAGGCAAGATGAAGGGCGCAATTTGCGGTGTGCTGATTTTTCCGGTAGCGTGGATTGCTGCCGGCTTGATTGCACTGGGGGTACAAACATTAGTGGTTGCGCCGAATGACGTGGCAATCGAGGCAGACAACATTACAAACAATATTATTATGACGCGAAGTGCCTATGGTTTGGATAAAATCAAGGAAATTGCGATGCCGATTAATAATACGCTCACGCAGGAGGATTTGAAAAATAATCAGGAAACGATTGATAATATCCGCGTTCTGGACTATAAATCTACGGTAACGGCATATAACAAATTGCAGGGCATCAAACCGTATTATACATTTAAAAATGCGGATATTACCTCTTATACGATTGACGGTAAAAAGACGGCAGTAGCACTTGGTGCGCGTGAGTTGGATTACGAAAAGCTTGCAACCGATGCTAACGACAGCTATGTGAACAAAACCTATAAATATACGCACGGCTACGGTGTAGCGGCAAGCCCGCTAAACCAGGCAACGGCAGAGGGACAGCCGGCGTTTATTGCAAAGGATATTCCGGTGGAAACCGCAGAGGGTTTTGCATCGGTGACACAGCCGAGAATCTACTACGGTGAGTATACAAACAAGCATGTCATTGTAAACACAAAGCTCAAGGAAATTGACTATTCCGAAGGACAGACCAATGTGGAATTTTCCTATGATGGTCAAGGCGGCATTCAACTGGATGGATTTAACCGTGCATTGTTCGCGTTCTTGGAAGGGGATTACAAGCTTTTGGTTTCCGGTCAGGT
>JAFQPV010000284.1 GCA_017411585.1 Clostridia bacterium
ATGAAAATGAGGTGGTGCTTATGTCAAAGACAGAGGAAATCGTTTTTCGTCTGGCAGAGCCGTATGCTGCTGAGATTGACTGCGAGGTGCTTGAAGTAGAGTACAAAAAAGAAGGCGCGGATTACTTCCTGCGCGTGTACTTGGACCGCGAGAGCGGCGTGGATATGGATGCTTGTGCATACGTGTCTGAGCGACTTAGTGCTGCATTGGATGAAGCAGATCCGATTCGCGAAGCGTACTTTTTAGAGGTTTGCTCTCCGGGCATTGATCGTGCACTTAAGCGTGATAAAGACTTTGTGCGCTTTGCAGGCAAAAAGGTGGATGTGAAGCTTTATGCGGCAAAGGATGGCATTAAGGAGTTTTGCGGTGTGCTTGTCGGAAAAGACGGAGATGTAATCACCGTGCAGATAGACAAACAAAGCATTTGCTTTACGGCTGATGAAGCGGCGTATGTAAAGCTTGCAATAGAATTCTAATAAATTGAACTATAGATTTAGGAGTGATTGGAAAAATGAAAAAGAATGCAAAGAAAGTGAATAAGGGAGAAGAATTGCTTGCAGCGATTCGTGCAATCAGCGCAGAAAAGAACATCCCGGAAGAAGTGCTTGTAGAAGCATTGGAGGCTGCGTTGATTTCGGCGTATAAGCGTAATTTCTCCGCAGCACAGAATGTGCTTGTTAACATCGACCATGATACAGGCGAAATTAAGGTGTACGCGCAGAAGGAAGTTGTAGAAGACGTAGAAGATATGTACACACAAATTTCTGTAGAAGAGGCTAAACAGAAGTACGGTGCGTATAATGTCGGGGATATTGTAAACATTGAGGTTACACCGGCTGACTTTGGCAGAATTGCTGCGCAGGCTGCGAAAAACGTGGTAACACAGAGAATTCGCGAGGCAGAACGCAACAACATTATGGAAGAGTTTGCCGACAAGGAAAATAACATCATCACCGGTGTGATTCAGCGTATTGAAAAGGGCAAGGTATTTTTGGCGGTTGGCAATACAGAGGCATTGCTTCTCCAGCAGGAGCAGGTGCCGGGTGAGGTGTACAACTTCCATGACCGCCTGAAGGTATATGTATTAAAGGTAGAAAGCGGTGCAAGGGGCGTATCCATTTTGGTATCGCGCTCTAATCCGGGTCTTGTAAAGAAGCTTTTTGAAGCAGAGGTACCGGAAATTGCTGACGGTACGGTTGAAATCAAGGGAATTTGCCGAGAGGCAGGCTCCAGAACGAAGATTGCCGTTGTATCAAACGATGAAAATGTGGATGCACAGGGCGCTTGCATCGGTGCACAGGGCAGACGTGTACAAATTGTATGCGATGAAATCGGCGGCGAAAAGATTGATATTATCCGCTATAGCGAAGATCCGGCAACCTACATTGCAGCGAGCTTGAGTCCGTCGGAGGTAATCAGCGTAGATGTAGACGTGGAAAACAAATCTGCATTCGTTGTTGTACCGGATACACAGCTTTCGCTTGCTATCGGTAAGTCCGGTCAGAATGCCAGACTGGCGGCAAAGCTTACCGGTTGGAAGATTGATATTAAGAGTGAAAGCGCTGCAAAGGAAGCGTAATTTCGGACGGAGGTGTTTTAAGTGACATCTAAAAAAATTCCGGAACGTATGTGTGTGGTATGCAGAAGTCATAAAGAGAAGCGTGAGCTTTTGCGCGTTGTCCTCAATAAAGAAGAGGGGATGTGCGTGGATGTAACCGGTAAGAAAAACGGTCGCGGTGCATATATATGCAAGGATATGGCGTGCATTGATAAAGCGGAAAAGAGCGGCGCACTGTCCAGAGCGTTTAAACGCGAAGTAGACAAGTCGTTTTATGAACAAATCAGAAAGGAAGTTGCC
>JAFQPV010000285.1 GCA_017411585.1 Clostridia bacterium
CTACAACATCCGATTTTCCACTTTTTATGTTGGTTGGAGTATTTGGTGCATAAATAGAAAAAGGGACGATTTTCGTCCCTTTTTGATTACTTATACAATTCTTCAAGCGAGCCTTCGCCGCTGCCAGGCATCTTCAAATTGCGGATGCGGATGACATTGTCCAAATCGCGGACATATTCGGCCGGGATTTCGTTTGCACTGCCCAAAAGCTTTGCAACGCAGATGGATTTCGCCATCGCTTCCATCATTTCCATATGCTCGACGGCTTCGGTGATGTCATTTACATTGCACACGAGCGCGCCGTGGTTTTGCATCAAAAAGCCGTTGGATTTGTGAATAACTGCATCAAAGTTTTCGGAAAGCTCGTCGGAGAGCGGTGTCGCATAAGCGACGTTGAGCATCGGACCGACCTCTAAAATCGGCTCCGGCAAAAATGGTCTTTCCATTAAATTTGTGCCGCAAAGTCAATCGCTTCCTTGGCGTGTTGAATCGCTGTAGCGCGGACATCTTTGTCGATGGACGAAAGGCTGCCCTGCTGAAATAGCGGGGTTGCGAAGGTATCTACCGCGATGGAGGCAACCTTTAATCCGGTGCGCTCCATGTTTTTCAAGATGCCCTCTTTGTCTTGGCGAAATTGCTGATTCATCACAAGGTCAACCGCAGACAAAAGCGGGATGCTTTTTACGCGCTCAAACATTTCATCCATGGAAAAATCTCTGCCGTATGCCGCGCAGTAACGGTCGTTGCAAGAGGCAACATTGGAAATAAATACGGAATATTTTCTGTTCATAAAAAAGCCGCCTTTCATAGATTTTCTATCTGCATCATAGCAAACGGAAATGAAAACGTCAATGGATGATGTTGCGATTTTATGGACAAAAGTGCTTTTTGGGATGCAGTTTTTATGCACAAATAAACCACAGACAAAATAACAAACAAAATGACAGGCAAAAGCCATTGGTGCGCAAGGGAAAAGTGCGTTTCAGCACGTGCGGGATAACAGACAAAACACGCGCCAAATAACAACAGTTAAAGAATATAAAGAAATATAGAATGTAAGAAAGTAATAACGCGCGTGCGCGCGACAAACGAGTTGTATACAATTCTAACAACCCCTCAGTCATTTTTCTTGCGAAAAAAGACAGCTCCCCTTACACACAGGGGAGCCATTCCATTGGTTTTTTAGCCTACAACTCTTTTAACCTCGCCCGGGGCTTCGGTTTTCTTAAAGTCCATGGTGCAGTACATATCCGAAAGCGTGCGCCACGGATTGAGCACATTGAAGTTTAAGCGTTCGATGCTTTCGCGGTCCATTGCCGCGGAAAGAATCGTAATCTGCGATATATTACCGGTTTCGGCATCTGCGCGGTCATCCACAATGTTGATAATCACGCCGTCTGCCGGCAGTGTAGCGAAAATGTCGCACACGATGCGCAGTGTCAAAGAGCAAACATAGTCGCGGATTAAATTGTAAAACGATGCTTTATCGGTATCCATACGGTTCAGCTTACCGGACTGCGACAGCATATACAGCTGGCTCGGTACGACGTTTGCCGTATTGGCGTGCACCTCGACCTCCACGCATTTTGCGTTGTTTGCGCCGACGGTGATGCTGCAGCCAAACTCAAGCAAATCGTCAAACGAATGCATATTGTCGAGCGCCATCAGCCAGCACTCCTCATCGAGTGCCAAAACGCCGTCCGCCAAGGTTACCGTGTTTTCCCAGATGCGGTAATCTGTTACATCCTCTTTCGCGGCTGCCTTGATTGCGGCATCGAGCTCGCGTTCGCGCTGCTCAATTTTAGCAAACAGCTTGTCTGTAAGACTCGGTCTGTAGTGGCGGCGTGCCGCTTCCGCCTTCTGCTCGAGCGGGCCCTTTTCGCCCATCGTAAACGGCGGCGCAGAATCCTTAATTGCCCGCCAATCAATTTTCATTTCGCGTTCGCGGTGCAAGCCCTTAATCACTTCCATAAAGTTTTTCTGACGGCTGACCAAAAGCGTGTTGCGCTCACCGGCGCTCATACGCGGCTTTTCCAGCTGACTTAAGGTTGCAGCGAGGGTTGTGTATGCTGTGGATGTATATTTTCTGCCGCTTTTCGATTTTGTTTTATAGCTTTCCACATTTAGCGAATACCCATCGGTCGGCTCTGTGCCGGC
>JAFQPV010000286.1 GCA_017411585.1 Clostridia bacterium
GTTCCGCAAGTTCCTAAAAACGGCAACACCTCTACCTTTGTAATCGACGGTACAACCTACACGATTACCTTTGTCAAGGACCGCTTTAAAAATGCAATCCATAACTTCCTTTTAGGCGTTGTGCCGACAGCGAGCGTGACAATGGGTCAGCACTATGTGATTGAAAACATCACAAACGGCGTCATCAGCAGCGGCACCGGCGGTGCAGCGGCAAACATCGCTACGACAGACACAACGAAAAACGTGTTTACCTTTGATTTCGGCAGCCCGTACCTTATTGATTTTATCCGCATCATCGACCATCGTACAAGCGCAGGCTCGACACTCGATAAGGCAACCTGGGAAGCGCAAAAGACTGACGGCACCTGGGTGCAGATTGGTGTACATGAAAGCTTAGATGCCGGAACGATACAAGGAAACGGCCGTACAAATGAGCTTACTGTGGCAGACGGCGTGGAATACAAGGGTTTGCGTGTAACACTCGAAAATACCGACGATTACACCCAGCGCTACTATATTTACGAGCTGCAGGCGTTCGACCTCCAGCCGGCGGATGACGGTTCGCCGTATACGGTGACCGGCTTAACGGAAAACGGTGAAAACTTAACCTTTACCACCGAGCTTGTCAACATAGACTACAGCGGCTATGTCGTTGTTGCGCTCTACAAGGAAGGCAAGCAGGTCGGCATGAAGATTCAGCCGTATACCGAGGAAACAAGCGTTACAAATACGCTGCCGAAGGTCGAATATGATGAAGCGAAGGTTATGGTAATTGAATCGTTCCTGAATATGCGTATTTTGGCCGACCCCGAAATATTGTAAAAAGGTAAAATCAGCGCAATACTTTGTTACAGCAATCGGCACGTACACGAGTACTGTGCCGATTGCTGTGTCGCGTCTTGCATCTGATTTTCCTCTTTTTACGGTTTGCGGAAGAAGGGTGAATCGGCGATTACTGCGTTGCAGAGGCAGACCCGTACACTGTAGGCAAGCGACCTAAGTGTCGCTTGCGTGTAATCTATGCTATGTCAACGGCGCGGCACACAGGCACGCGCCCTACAACATCCAAAATCCCACTTTTTACGGTTTGCGGAAGAAGTGTCAATTAACACCGTAGGGACCGGTCTCCCTGCGGGTCGGTCACGCCACGGCTCTGACAATCCACCGGATTGTCATTCACTACCGCGACGGCCGCTTCGCTACGTCCTCGACGGTCCGTATATGCAGATTTGATGCAAACTTATGGCAACACCGTAGGGGCGATTCGTGAATCGCCCGCATTTAAGCAATCTGATTTTCAACCGGAGGTTAAAACAAAATGAAAAAACTGATTAGTCTGGTATTGTGTATATCGCTTTTGGCGGCGCTGCTGCCTACACTTGCGGTATCTGCAGAGCAGGGAACAGCGCTGCAAACGCTGTATGATGTGGATTTTGAAAACGGCACCGTCGGGGCAAAGCCGCCGATGGGTTCGCCGACGTGGGTAATCAGCTCCCTTGCCGAAAATACGGAAAAGGGCTGCTATGTCCGCATTGGCGAGGAGGAAGGCAATAAGGTGCTGCATTTGTACCGCGTGAAGGGCTCGAGTGAGGATGCGGGCATTCGCGGTGCGTGCAGTGCAAACTTAACGGGCTATGAAACCTTATATATGCGCTTTAAGGTAAAATCCGTCGGCGCAGGCTACAAAATCAGCATGCACACAAACGACGGCTCAGAGACGCTGTATTCCGGCAGCGCGACGGAGTGGAAGGACGTGTAAATCGACTTCGACTTTAAGGCGGGAAAATACACTGTAACTACGGATAGTTCTACCTCGCAAAAGACGCTCGATGTTTCGGATTTATCGTCGGTTGTGTTCCGTTTCGGCAAGGGAAGTATGCTGGAGGAAACGGGTGTGTATTACGATGATATCGTCATCGGCACCTATGATACGCACATTTCCATTCGCAAAAGCCCAATTGCATTCAATCAAGCGGTGTATTGGGAGTATGTTTTGCCTGAAAATCCGATTTCGGAGACGAGCTATGTGAAAAATACCGTTGCGCACCCGCGCGTACTGGTTACGGATTGGGCGGCGATGCGCGAAAAGGTGAACGCTTCCGAGGAAACGCAGCAGTGGTATGCGAACATCAAGGCGGCGGCGGATGCGGCGCTTAGCAGCACACCGCAAAAATATGTTGATGATAACGGGCATTTGAAGCTGTATGCGGCGCGCAATGCACGCGACCGTCTGCAGGCACTTGCCTTTGTATATAATATTGAGCAGGACGAAGCGTATGCAACAAAAGCCTACGAGGAAATGCTCTACTACGGCACATACAAAAACTGGTCGGGTTTTGGGCAGACGCTGGTTTGCGCGGAGATTTTGTTCGGCTTTGCGTGTGTCTATGACTGGCTTTATTACACGATGGATGCTGACCAAAAGGCGGAAATCATAGAGATTATGAAAGCGCAGGCGCTCGGTGCATATGTCTACCACTACGAGGGTATGATGTCCTGGAGCTTTTCGACGATTTCAATTAACTGGAATCCGGTATGTAACGCAGCGCTTATGATGGCGGCGATGGCAATTGCCGACGAGGAGCCGGAAAAAGCGGAATACTTTATGGAAATGGCACCGCCGAGCATCACGCGTGCGCTTGCGCCGTATGCGCCGGAGGGTGCGTACCCGGAGGGCGTGTCCTACTGGGATTACGGCACAAGCTATTTGATTTTTGCGAATCATTTATTAGAAACGGCATTCAAGCCGGGCTTTGAATTGGCAGAAGAGTATAAGCTCTGGAAGGCACCGGGCATTGCCGAGACCTGCGATTTCGGTATTTATATGAACGGTCCGGCAGGGCGCTTTGACTACGGCGACTGTGTTGCGGGCAACACGAGCTGCGAGGTCATGTACTGGGCGGCGGAGCGCTTTAATAAGCCGTATTATGCCTGGTGGCAAAATAACATTCAGAAGGAAACAAACAAGTACCTTTCCGGCTATCCGGCGATGATGTCGCTTGTGTGGTACAATCCGGAAAATGCAAGCTTTAAGGAAGGCGACTTTACCTTAGATAAGTTCTACGGCGCGGAGACGAGCAAGTTTAACGGCTTTACCGCGCGCTCAAGCTGGGACAACAAAACAGCGCTGTTTACGGCGATGCAGGGCGGCATCAACAAGGGCAGCCACCTGCACCAGTCGCTCGGCACATACATTATCGACTATATGGGTAAGCGCTTTATCGACCAGGAGGGCGGCGCAAATTATGACCTCGCCAATGAAGAGGCAAGTAACGTGATTTACGGTCACCGTGCTGAGTCGAATAACTGCCTGGTAATTAACCCGACCGCAGACTACGACCAAAAATACGGTGCGCGTGCACAGCTTGTGAAATACCGCACCGATGCGGATACGGCTTGCGGTATTTTGGATATGACAAATGTGTATTCAAACTTAACAAACGCCTCTGATGAGGCGATTGTACCGACTGCAAA
>JAFQPV010000287.1 GCA_017411585.1 Clostridia bacterium
AAGCGAAATGATATTTGCCTTTTCCGTCTCTGTATACTCCATTACAGTATCCGAAATCACAATCAGCCCTCTGTCGTCCCACAAAACCTGCTTGCCGAGCGCTTCAACGAGTGCGCGAAGCGGAATGAGTGTTCTTGCATTATAGGTATTTGCCGGGACATCCAGGATTCTTTCCTCACCGTTTACATACATCTTATCGGAACCAATCTGCAAGCGGATAGAGGTCTGCCCCTGATCGACTGTTACCGTCTGCGTTGCATCATCCCAGCCAACCTTTGCATCAAAGCTTTCCGCAATAAATCTTACCGGCACAAGTGTTCTGCCGTTTTCCGTAAACGGATATACATCGGCGTTCGCCGTATCCACATAGGTTCTGTTGCCCTTATCGAGCACCACCGGACTGTTCAAGAAAAGCGCAACCGCATCGCCTGCCTGTCTTTGTGTCGGGATTGTATTGTCCGAAACCGACCAACTGTCCATCGGCAATACCGGTGTAAGGCTTTCCGGTGCAGCTTCACCCGCCTTGAGCGGCACAAATTCTACTGCAAGCGTTGTTTCGGTTACATTCTGCATATGAATGCCGAGCTTGTATATATCCTGATACTTTTCATCCGGTGCAACCGGTGAAGTCGGAAGCGGTCTTGCCTGCATAATCTGGAAGGTTGCATCCACAGGACCTTGTGTAATGGCAACATACATTCTTTCTTTACCGACCGTCAGAAGTGCGCTCTTTTTGTCTGCCGAAAGCAGAATATCGCCATCCGTATGCGCAAACCACCAAAGTTCAGACGGTTTTTCCATCTTCACTTCATCCTGCAAAACAACCGACTGTCTGTCCTTGGTCATATACATACCGCGCTTTGCAGAAACGAAATCCAAACTGCTCTTCGTCATATCCAGAATGGAAAATGCTTCATTTTCTGCTTCTTCGTGACGGACAAAGCTTGCCTGGGCATCATTAGGCTGTTCAAAACCTTCACCCGGATTTACAACCAGCGTATTTTGTCCCTCTGCGCGCTGGACATAATACATATAGCTACTGTAAAGCGCCGAATAATTCCCTCGGCCAATCGTACGCACAAATCGTTCTCCGTTTGCATCAATCACAAATGTACCGAGTGAGTTATGCATATGCCCCGCATTATTTGCACCGCCCTGCATCGCTGCATAGAGCGCATTATCATCCGACCAGGAGGAGCGGAACGTTGCCGCCTGCGCATCGTCCTTTGCATTAAATGTTTTATCCAGTGCTACGCCGTCTATGCTTTCCTGCGCATCTGCATCATAGTAAAGGATTGCAAAATACGGATAATCCACATCACTGCCGCTGCGGCGAATGCGTTCATTAAGCATCCATGTATAATCCGGTCGCTCAAACTTATTTGCAAGCCAATATATAGATGGGTCAACCGCTAAGGCCTCGCTGCCGTCACCAAAGTTGAACATCTTCTCCGGTCCCGATGTATACAGCCAGTAATCGCCCATATACCGAATCATCGGCGTTTCATAATACCACGCCAGATCCGCCGGCATTTCATAGCCTTCTACAAACGCAGTTTCGCACTGCGCCGCAAAATAAACCATAAATTCAGATGAAAGACCCCAGTATGAAGGGCCTTCCGGGAAACCGCCGTCCGCACCGAATGCCTCGACCGGGATTCTGCCGTACTTAAGCGCTCCCTTGAACAAAAACTCCGAAACCTCCGGGATTTCATCTGCAAATGCAAGGGCAACACCTGCCGCACACGCATTTGCAAGCATTGCTCTGTTCGTTGAGCCGCCGGCAATATCCGCTTCCTTGATTGCGCCATCATAAGCACGCACGTGCTGCCAGATTGCCTGGCGCTTTACAATCTCAATAATTTCTAAGCGCTCCGCCTCCGAAAGGCCATTATACGCCCAGTCATAGAAGCATGCTATACCGTACATCAGCTCGGACGGAATCATCGATGCCGCACCGTTCGACCAGTCCGGGAAGGTGCCGGCGTTGCGGATTTCCGAAAGACCGCGGTCGATATATTTTCTGTCCTGCTCTACCAGGTACACAAAACCGAGCTCCATCAATCGTCTTTCAATCGTGCGTGCTGCTGTAAGCAGGTTTCTGCCGTTGGAGAATTCATATTCCTGATTCGGTGTCGTCAGAATCCAATCTGCATGCGCCTTAACAATATCATACCACGCACCGCATTGTTCAATATCCGCAATCTTATCCAAAACAGTCTTTCGGTCATTTAAAAACATTCTCGGATGCGGACGAAGGTTTGCCATATAGCTGTCCTTTGTCAGCGGTTCGCCGATTTTTGCCCAGTTTGTGCCGGTTTCACCAAAGTATTTGATATCACCATAATCCGGCGCACTCGGCATATGGATGATAACATTGTCCATCAGCATGGTGTCGCGCCCTGCCACACGTGCATCCAGGGATACACTGATGTCAAAAATATCCCCCACATTCTCCGCGAAGGTCACTTCTTCAATCTTCTTGCCGTCGCAGTAGGTCGTCATGGTCTTTTTTCTGAAGTTCACCTTCGCTTCAATCAACGACCAACCCAAATCTCCCGTAGACTTGATCCACGTCTTCGTTTCTGCAAACACCTTATTTGCACTGTTATAGAGCGAAAAACCAACGCCGCTCTTAGAAAGATTTGCATAGTATGCCACCGTCAGCTCCGTCGGCTTTGTGCCTAAGCTGATTTTTTTCTGCAAGCTTCCGACCTTCGGCACATTGGAGCCGTTGGTAAAACGAATGACCTTCTCATTGTCTAAAAGTCCCGGCAACGCAATACCGCCGACTTTCTTTGTGAAATTCGCTCCGGAGCCTTCAGGTATGTAGCTCTTGCCGTTTAAAGAGCTGTCATATGTAAATACACTGTACTGTCCCGCCGGAACAGAAAGCGCAGGTGCCTGCGTTTTTCCAAAAGGCTTTACCGCCTCCTCCGGCGTAATAATGATTGTATTTTCGACCACATCTTTTATTGCTACATCGTCCGTCGTGGAGATGATAACATCATCCAGATAAGCTTCGGTACCATCCGTAAGACCGCTTGTAAAACGCAGCTTTGCATCGCTGAAATCCGTATACTTAAGCGCGCCTTCTTCCTTCAGCTCACCGTTTTCATAAGTTTTATAGGTCGATTTTTCTATATCAATGACCAGTTTAAAATTTGTCCACTCACGGTCTTTACCCGTTCTAATCAGCAAATTACTTCCGTCCGCCAGAATAACCACAAAGGAAAGGCTTGCGCCAATCGTCTTTGCACGAAAACTCACCGTCAGATTCGTAAGCTCGGAAAGGACAAGGTTTTTCTCTATACGCGGCGAATTGCTTCCGGTTGCACCGACGTTGGTAAAGCGCATCACCATACCCGCAGCATCCTTATACGCCGCAATTTTAGTTGTCTTTGCATTGGTAATGCTCGACCACGCATTCATATCCTCTTTTTTGGCAATCGCAGCCTGCCCATCCTTATAGCTTTCAAAATCGTCAGAAAACAAAATATTTTCCGTCGCATCCTTTGCCGCAAATACATTCGTTATACCGCAGCTAAACAGCATACAGATGCACAAAAGCAGACAAATCCCTTTTTTCATTTTCTTCTCCTCCTTATGGTTAAATTACCGTCCACATTTAAGTTTCCGCTTTAAGTTTATCACAACTGTAGCGCATTCGTCAATGTTTTCATCACGAAACTGTTTCGTAACAAAAAGAGGACGCTGTCGGCGTCCTCTTTTCATCGTCAAAGTTCAATTAAATACAGCTGCGGTTTGCCCTGTTCATCTTTATCGGATGCGTAAAGAATCGAATCGTTTGACCAGCTGAAGGTCGGGTGCGGATGTGTGCTCTGCGACTCCCACGATGTTCCGTGCTTGCAAAGCACCTCCATCTTCGGCGTATCCGTCGAAATATCAATAAGCATCAAATCGTCAAGCGCATCGCCGACCAGTTTGGTGTTGTCGATATTGGCATGGTAGTGGTTGCAGTAAAACGGCACTTCCAGGTAGCGCACGATGTTGCAATCCTTATCTGCAAAGCCAATGCACGGAATTGCACTTTCCGACGCCTCGGCAAACGCCTGCTTACGGTCAGCGGTGATGGTACCGTCGTGCCCCGGGCCGCGGTTGTCAAAGAAGACAAGACCGTCGCGCGTCCAGAATTCGTGACCTACGCTGTCCGGCGCATCCTGACGAAAGCACGGCATCACGCGGCGCGTTACGGTGTTGACCATCCAGATTCTCTGCGTAACCAGATTCCACGGTCCTTCGTGGCAATAGGACAAAAACTCGTTCGTGTCCGGCGCAAACTGCACATGTGCCACTTGGCAGGTATCGTCGACAATCGTCTCGCCGCCGCTGCCGTCCATATAAATCACAACGATTTTACCGCGCTTTTGCTTATAATAACGCTCGTTAAAGCCGTCGTAGTTTTTACCCGAGAACTGACGATGGTAATCGACAATCTCATTGAGCGCAAACGCCACATAGCGGTTGTCAAAGCTGATGTTGCCGCCAAAAAATTTGAAGCCGAACGGCGCGGTGTAAAGGTGCATTAAGTTTTCCGTGCCGCGCTCGAGCTTGTATACCTTATCACCGGCAATAAACACGATGTACTTACTGTCGTTTGTCTTGGTCACAAAGCCGATATTGTCAATGCCCCACGCCGCAAAATCTGTCAGCTGTGTACGCACACCGGTTTCCAAATCCATAGCGTACAGCTCCGCTATTTTCTCCCCTTCGTTTGTATGCTTGTAAATGATTTCCTTATCCCCTAAGGTATAGGAATTCTCCGTAAAATAGAAATGTACATTGCAGCCGCTCTTTGTCAGCTGCTTAATCGTTCTTCCGCTCGTTTCATCCACAAAGGTGGTGATTTCGGACGGAAACTGTCTCCCTACATTCGACATGCTGTCGCCTCCCAAAAATTATTTACAAGTCAGCGTAACGGATGCTTCCACCTTGGCATACTTTCCTTCGTAGGTAGCGCTAATCGTAGTATCACCCTTACCGACAAAGGTCACAACGCCGTTTGCATCTACCGTTGCAACCGCCGGATTGGAGCTGGTAAATACAACGCCGTCCGCCAAAACCTCTTCGCCCTTGCCGTTATACGCTTTCAGCACAAGCGCCTTGGTTTCGCCGACGCTGCCGTTTACGCCGTTGCCCGCAAAGTAAATCGGCCAATACTGCATATCGGTTTCCATCTGTTCTTTGGAAGTATAGAAGCAAACCTCGGTATAGCTGTTGTAGCTGCCGCCGTTTGCATCGCCCTGACCGTTGATGCGGAAATACTTCGCTGTCTTACCGCCCAGTTCAAAGATTTCCGGCATATTGGTCGTACCGCTGGTTCTAGTATCAAGCACCTGCTCCCAGTTTATGCCGTCTACGGAAACCTCGGCGTTAAAGATAAAGCTTCTCGGACCCGAGGCTGTACCTAAACCTGCAAGACCGAACGCATACAGGCTGACCGGCTCTGCAAATTCATAGCAAATCCACGCAGGCTTTGCCGCAGACCAACGATTCACCAGCGCATCGGAAATGATGTTATCCACCGTACCGAATTCCACATATTTGTCGTGACCTGCAGAGAAGGTGACATGCGCTACGCTCTGACGGCTCAGCTCCGCCGGCACACCGCTCAAGCTTGCACTCAATTTCAGCTCAGTGATGTTGTTCGGGCTGTTTGTGCCATCCTGCCCTGCAAACTTATCCGTTACAAATGTAATTGTATACGATTTTTCGCCGATTGTAAAGCTTGCCGTGTTGCCATTTTGTACAACCGGTGCACCGCTTGCCAGCGTTACGGTCGGGATATTGCCGTCCGTCAGCATTGTATAATCGGTTTTATCCGTTGTAAAGCTCTTCATTTCCGCACCGTTTAAGAGCACACGCTCGGAAAGCAGGGAAATGATGTTTACCTTTTCTGCCTCGGTATATTCTACTGCGCTGTCCGAGATAACAATCAAGCCGCGGTCATCCCACAAAACCTTTTTGCCGAGTGCTTCTACAAGCGCGCGGAGCGGAATGAGCGTTCTGCTGTTATAGGTCTGCGCCGGAACATCCAGAATTCTCTCTTCGCCGTTAACCAGCATCTTATCCGAGCCAATCTGCAGCTGAATCGTCGTATTGCCCTTGGTTACCGATACGGTCTGCGACGGCTCATACCAACCAACCTGCGCATCAAAGCTTTCGGAAATAAAGCGTACCGGCACGAGTGTTCTGCCGTTATCGGTAAACGGATATACATCCATATTCGCCGTGTCGACATAGGTTCTGTAGCCCTTATCGAGTACAACCGGGCTGTTTAAGAAAAGTGCTACCGTATTGCCTGCCTGACGTGCGGTGGAAATCGCGTTGTCCGAAACAGACCAAGTGTCCATTTTCGTCACCGGTGTAAGTGTTTCCGGTGCTGCTTCGCCTTCTTTAAGCGGTACAAATTCAACCGCAAGTGTCATCTCTGTCACATTCGTCATGTGAATTGCAAGCTTATAAATATCCTGATACACTTCATCCGGTGCTGTCGGGGAAGTCGGCAGCGGTCTTGCCGCCATGATCTCAAAGGTTGCATCGGCAGGACCTTCGGTAATGGCAACATACATTCTTTCGTTGCCGACCGTAATGAGCGCACTCTTTTTATCTGCAGAGAGCGTGATGTCGCCGGTTGCATGTGCAAACCACCAAAGCTCGGACGGCTTTTTCATCGTTACCTCATCCTGCAAAACGATGCTGTTTCTGCCCTTGGTTATATACATACCGCGCTTTGCGGATGCAAAGTCATAGCTTGTCTGCGTCATATCCAGAATGGAAAAGGCTTCGTTTTCCGCTTCCTCGTGACGGATAAACTTTGCATATGCCGTTTCCACCTGATCCCAGCCCTTGCCTGGGTTTGCAATCAGGGTATTCTGACCTTCTGCGCGCTTTTGGTAATACATATTTGCATCATAGAGCGAGGAATAATCGGAACGGCCAAGTGTGCGGATAAAGCGCGTGCCGTTGGCATCAATTACAAATGTACCCAGTGACTTAAACATATGACCGGTGCCGTTATAACCGCCCTGCATTGCCGCATAAAGCGCATTGTCATCCGTCCATGAGGAGCGGAAGGTGGCAACCTGTGCATCGTCCTTGGCATCAAAGGTTTTATCAAGCGGTGTATCGCCTACATCCGAGCTCATATTCACATCCTTATAAAGTAATGCAAAATACGGATAGTTGACACCGCTCCTTTTGTCCAGAGCCCAGTTGTAGAGCGGCTTATTATAGCGCGCTGCCAGCCAATACGGTGTCGGGTCACCTTCAATGGTGTCGGATGCATCACCGAAGTTAAAGTTCTTTTTCGGACCGGCAGTATATACCCAGTAGTCGCCCATATTTTCAACCACCGGATTGTCGAAAAACCAGGTAATCGCCTCCGGCTTTTCAAATTCCGGCTTGAATGCACTTTCAAGCTGTGCGAGCATATACACCATATACTCCGTTGCAAGACCCCAGTAGGATGAACCCTCCGGGAAGCCGCCGTCTGCGCCGAAGGCCTCAACCGGCTGTCTGCCGTGCTTGAGGGCATAGGTCAGCAAGTACTCCGCAAGCTGCGGCTCTTCATCGGCAATCGCAAGTGCAATGCCTGCCGCAGAGGTATTGGCAATCATAGTACGGTTCGAGGTACCCTTTGCAATTTCAACAGAAATTACACCGTCATACGAACGCACAAACTGCCAGAGTGCCTGCTTCTTTAAAATATCAATAATTTCTGTTCTTTCCTCCGGCGTGAGTGCATCGTAGCACCAGTCGTAGAAGCACGCTACGCCGTACATCAGCTCCGACGGAATCATCGGCGCAACATTCGACCAATCCGGGAAGGTGCCCGCATTGCGGATTTCTTTAAGACCGCGCTCGACATACTTTCTGTCCTGCTCGACGAGGTAAGTAAAGCCGAGCATCATCATGCGGCGCTCGATACTTCTTGCCGCACTCAAAATATTTCTGCCGTTTGCAAAGGTGTACGTTTCACAAGGTGTAGTCAAAAGCAAATCTGCATTGTCCTTGGTTTCTGCATACCAAATCGCGCACTGCTCATCTGTCGCAATTTTATCCGTTACTTCCGTTCTGCTGTTGATAAACAATCTCGGATGTGCATTTAAGTTCGACACGTAGCTCTTCTCCGTTACCGGCTCGCCGATTTTTGCCCAGTTTGTACCGGTTGAGCCGTAATACTTTGCATCGCCGAAATCCGGTGCCGCATCGCTGTAAATGATAAAGTTATCCAGCAAAATGGTGTCGCCCGGCTGCAGCACCGGGAAAATGCGCATCTGCACCTCGGAATAGCTTTCTACTTCTTTACTGAACGAAACGCTGTCCACTTCCTTGCCGTTTAAATAAGCAACAACGCTCTTTTTGTAAAATTCAAACACAGCCTTGATGTGGTCCCAAACCTGCGATCCTCTCGGCACAAAACCATTCTTTGCTGCGGCAAAGTTCGTGCCTGCCGCATCCTGAAGATAGATTGTCATCGAGCTTTGCGAGCCCTTGGTAAACTGTGCATAAAATTCCACCGTCAGCGTCGTCGGCTTTTCGCCGAGCGTCAGATTCTTTTCAAAGCGCGGTGTCTTTTGTACCCTTTCCAGATTGGT
>JAFQPV010000288.1 GCA_017411585.1 Clostridia bacterium
CATTAAAGGTTGAAAGAAAAAAACTGAAAACCCCTTACGATAAAATCTTCAACACATATGAGATTGCTTATAACACGCATGATAATACAATTGTACATGCATATTTTTCGTGTCCTGTTAAAGAAGACACTGAAAAACTGCCCTGCGTGTCCTATTATCATGGTGGCAACGGCAGCAAGGATATTCATTTTGATATACTTTCAACGGGTGTATGTTGTTTTGCAATTGATGTCCGTTCTCAAGGAGGCACAACGATAGATAAAGCTGATTACAAGATGGGCGATATGCGTGGCGGCCTTATGACGAGAGATGTGCTTTATAAAGAAAGCTTTTATATGCGAAATATTTATCTTGATGCAGTTCGCGCCATTGATGTTATCGCCTCACTTGAGGAGGTTGATGAAAATAAAATCGTTACCTATGGAGCGAGCCAGGGCGGCGCACTTTCTATTGTTGCTTCTGCATTAAGCGGAAAGGTGAGAAAAAGCTATGTAGCTGTTACAAGCTACAGCTGTCTTAGAAAGAGAGTTGAGCTCGGCAGCGGTATTTTTAATGCACTGAATCAGTTTTTAACAAAGTATCCCGAGCATACCGATGTGGTTTTTGACACGCTTTCATATTTTGATATGAATAATATGGTATCGCTGTTAAAAGCCCCGGCGTCTTTTATGGTTGGCTTGAGTGATCCGATTTGCTTGCCGCATTTTGTTTATTCTGTATATTCGCATGCGCCATGTGAAAAAGATGTTATGCTGGTGCCTTTTGCACCGCACATAATTGCCGAGAGCTACCGAGATTATGTGTTTAATGAATTCGCAAATCTGTAAATTAGATAAAAAGGAGAAGATAAGATATGGCAGAATATCACTTGACAGCACCGCTGACCGATGAAGATGTTGCAAAGCTGAAAATTGGCGATACGGTCTACATCAGCGGAAAATGCTTTACATGCCGTTCCAGGCTTCAAAAATATATATTTGATGAGAAAAATGTGTTACCGTTTGACACGGCGGACAGAAATATTTTAATCCACAACGGACCGATTGTAATCAAAGAAAACGGAAAATGGAAGCTTGTTTCGTTTATGCCGACCTCAAGCATACGCTTTGAAAAGTGGGGCGCAAAAAGCGTAGACGAATGGAAGCTGAAGATGATTGTCGGCAAGACAACCATGGGCGCAGAAACGGCAAAAATGATGAAGGAAAAGAAGTGCGTACACGTTTCGCCCCGCTCGGTGAGCCCGAATTTGTGGATTGATT
The DNA here is from genome assembly GCA_017411585.1 of Clostridia bacterium. Lineage (GTDB taxonomy): Bacteria > Bacillota > Clostridia > UBA1381 > UMGS1253 > RGIG2041. Next base: position 1,260 of record JAFQPV010000288.1, read on the forward strand.
CCATTGAGGTTGAAGATGTTTATCTCTATGATGAGCTTGGCAGAATTGAAGCCGCTTGGTTTTTTAAGCTAAACGATTTAGGCCCGTTTATTGTAGACATTGACTGTGAGGGCAATAACTATTTTGACAGACTCGATGGTGCAATTGCGGAAAGAAAAACCAAAGCGCTCAAAGCTTTGGGGATAGGCGAAGATTTTGAATTTACAAAATTATACTAAGTTAAAAAGAACATTGGTCACGCCAATGTTCTTTTTGCGTTGTTGCAAAAAGTTTGCACGATTTTATATTGAAAATGCACCTCGTTTGTATTATGATATAGGCAGAATACAAACGAGGTGTTTTTTATGGATTTCGGAAAAAGAATGGGCAAGGCAAATCAAAACTCGATTTTTGAGATGGAAGGCTATTTTGTATGGTGCGGCACGGTGACCAAGGGCGACGACGGGCTGTACTATCTGTATTTTTCCTTCTGGCCGAAGGAGAAGGGTGCATTTAACGACCAGTGGGTCATCTGCTCGAAGGTCGGTTGGGCAGTCAGCGACAACCCGTATGGCGGCTTTCAATACGGCGGCATTGCGCTGGAAGGCAAGCCGGGCAGCTGGGATGCAGACTCGATTCACAACCCGGCAGTTTTAAAGGTTGACGGCAAATATTATATGTACCATATGGGTAACTACGGCAACGGCGAGTACTGGAATCACAGAAACCATCAGCGCGTTGGCTGCGCTGTGGCAGACAATCCGCGCGGTCCGTTTGTGCATTCGGATCAGCCGGTGGTGGATGTTACGCCGGGCAGCTTTGACTCGCTGATGACCTCCAATCCGAGCGTAACGCAGGGGCCGGACGGGAAGTTTTATATGATTTATAAGGCAGTGCACGATAACGGCGAGCGCCCGAAGGGCGGTGCGGTGATTTGCGGTCTTGCAGTGGCTGACAAGCCGGACGGTCCGTTTGAAAAGTACGGCAAGCCCCTCTTTGTTAACCCGGAGCATGGCTGGTCGGTGGAGGACACCTTCATCTGGTATGAGAATGGCAAGTTCTATGCGCTTGCAAAGGATTTTCAGGGGTACTTTACGAAGACACACAGAAAAGGCGATACGGCGTTGTTTGTGTCGGACAATGGCTATGATTGGGCGCCGGATGCGGAGCATCCGTTTGCCTGCGGCAGAGAAATAGAATTTGAGGACGGCACGAAAACAGTACACCGTATGGAGCGCCCGCAAATTTATTTTGAGGACGGCAAGCCGAAGGTGATTTCCTGGGCAGTTATGCCGGACATCAGCGCAGAACATACTTATAACATCATTCTGCCGATAGATAAGGAGTAAGTGCTATGAGAATTTTTGATATGCACACGCATATGGGCATTAAGTGCGGCAAGCCGGATGTGCTTGCAGAAATGGAGAAGGCAGGCGTGTACGGCGGCTGCATCTTTTCGCCGCGCCCGAAGGAGCACAGCAAGGCGTTTGGCGTGGAATTTGAAGAGCGGCTTGCGGCGGTGCTGGATTTTACGAAGGACCACCGCGACAGACTTTTTCCGATTCTGTGGGTTGACCCATATGAGAAGAACATTTTTGAAAATATTGATAAGGCGGTCGAGGCAGGTGTTGACGGCTTTAAGATGATTTGCTCGACCTATTTTGTGTATGAAGAGCAGTCGCTTGCGGTATTAAAGCATATTGCGTCTTATAACAAGCCGGTGTTTTTCCATTCCGGCATTTTGTGGGACGGCAAGGTGTCGTCGGCATACAATCGCCCGATGAACTGGGAGGCGCTTTTGCCCATCAAGGGATTGCGTTTTTCGATGGGGCACTGCTCGTGGCCGTGGATTGACGAGTGCATTGCGATGTACGGCAAGTTTTTAAATGCCGATAACAAGGGCACGCGCGAGCACGCAGAGATGTTTCTGGATTTGACACCCGGCACACCGGACATCTATCGCGAGGAGCTTTTAGAAAAGCTGTTTACCATTGGTTATGATTTTGAAAACAATGTATTTTTCGGCACGGACTGCTACTCGCAGAACTATAATCCGGATTGGACAAAGCATTGGCTGGAGGCTGACCGCAAAATTATGGATAAGCTCGGTGTCAGCAAGGCAGTGCGCGAAAAGATATACTATGACAATTTGTTGCGCTTCCTTGGCAAAAGTGATGTCGTTATAGAGCACGCGCGCCCGAGTGAGGACGATTCCAACGCGTGGAATCCGGTCAATGGTGCGGTTTATGAAATTATTGAAAAATGGTATAAGAAATTAAAGTTCCCGAAGGTCTATGATGCGGCATTTAAAAAGGCATTAACGGACATTAAAATTTCGGATGCAATTACAATCGAGAATTACGATGTAGACGAAACGGACGGCAAGCGCAATTTCCTTTCGTATTTATTCTTCTGTGAGGCACTTAAGGAAAAGTATGCCGAAAAGGGTATAGATGAGAAAATTTTAACGGATACGCTTTCCGACCTTGTTGTATGGCTCGATACTTGGAGTGACTTAAAAGGCGAGCTGTATCTCGGCGAGCTTGCGTGGCTCAGGCGCCATTTGTCGATGCAGCTGTTCCGGCTCGGCAGACTGCAATTTTGTATGGCGGGCGCGGAGCATGATATTCCGTCTGCAAATGTCAAAAAAGGTGACCCGGTAATTGAGGTACATATTCCGGAGGACGGGAAACTCGACCGCGCAAGCTGCGAGGAAAGCCTTAAACAGGCAAGAGAATTTTTCAAAACATATTTCCCGGAATACGATTACAAGTGCTTTACTTGCCACTCGTGGTTGCTTGATGCGTCCTTGAAAGACATTTTGGGGGAAGAGAGCAATATAAGCAAGTTCCGCGAAATGTTTACACTGGATTTTGCAGAGGAATCCGATGCGATATTAAAATATGTGTTTCGCTGGAACGCAACGAGAAATCAGATACTGAAAATGCCATGTGCCTCCGGCTTTGCAAGCAGGGTGCAAAAAAAGGCGCGCGAAGGCGGTAAGTTTTACGAAACCGTCGGTTGGATTAAAAAATAGAAAAACGCTCTCCCTTATTTAAGGGGAGGGCGTTTTGGCTTTGTTTAGCTTTCTTTTGCAGCAATATATGCATCTTCCATATTGTGCTGCATCTGCTTTAATTCTTCAATCATATCCGTGATTTTGTTAAATACCTCAAAATACAGCTTTTCGTCCATTGTTTTCACCTCTCTGGAATAAAAAAATGCGCAGCCGAGGCCACGCATAAAAAACGCGGCCGGTCTTTTTGCTGCGACACAAGTTCTTATCCGTACGGTAGAACAACCAAGCCTGCGTTTTTTGACAAACGCATGCCGTACGAATAAATATAAACTTGTGTCGCAAATTTATTGTATCATAACCTATAAAATCTGTCTAGTTTTTTCTTGCGCATTTTTCGACAAAGTTTTGCACATAAGCAAAAATTTGTGCAAAATCCACGGCAATGATAAATCATTGCCCTACAAACAAAAATCAAGTTTGGCACCATAGATAACAAAAAGAAAAAAGCGGACATCGTACTGAACCGACCCCCAAAAGTTAGACCAAAAATCTAATTATTGGGAGGTCGGTTTTTTGTGGCAAAATATACTTTTGAGTTTAAGAAAAAAGTTGTGCAAGAATATTTGAAGGGTAAAG
>JAFQPV010000289.1 GCA_017411585.1 Clostridia bacterium
CCGGAGAAATAACGCGCGTTTGCATAGTCGGACTCTGTGCTGGATACAACCATAACATCCAAGCCCTTTTCGCGCACCAACTGACCTGCTTTTTTGATTCTTTCCTGATATTCGCTGTCTGGAATACAAATTCTACCCATATTTTTGCCTCCTTAAAATATTAATACTATTTACATTATACCGCACAAATTCAAGTTTGTATTTGAACTATATTAAATAATTTTTGCACTATATTTCGCCAGTTGACAAAATGGCAAGTTTGTGTTTTAATAAAGAAGCCGAGGGAAACCAAGCCCCATAGGGTTTAAAAAGGCAAATTTAGCGAAATACTACGGAAAAATTTATGCACATACGAAAGTATGCACAAAAATTATATCCTTGTCTTTCATCAAAATTTTCTCTTTTTAAACTCTGCGACCCTATACGCAGGAAAATTTTAGTCCTTTGGATGCGTAAGGGTGCAGCAAGGCTCGCGCCTTGCAAAAACAACAATTCCAAAGGGCGGAAATTTAACAAGTATAGGGCCTGTGGGGCTTGATTCCCCTCGGCTTGTGGTGATGGATATGGAGTTCAAATTGCAAAATTTCGACACACCGCTGACGGTGAGTCGTATTGCAAACATTCATTATTTTGAATTTACAAAAGAATATCACACCTTTAACGATGCGCACAGCTTTTGCGAGCTTTTGTATGTCGACAAAGGCTCCATTGCAGTGGAGGCGGAGAATTATACCGGCATCCTGCAGGGCAATCAGATGATTATTCACCGCCCGAATGAGAAGCATTCGCTCAAATGTCCGGACGATACCTGCTCTAATGTAATCATCATCGGCTTTGAGTGCGACTGTACTGCCCTCATTCCCTTCTCCACGCAGCCGGTTAAGCTGGCACAGATGCATAAAAAGATGCTTTCCGAAATCATGAAAGAGGGCATGAATGTCTACGCACCGCCTTACGACATCCCCAATACATTGGAAATGAAAAAACGCGACAGCTTCCCCTACGGTGCAGACCAAATGCTGAAAATCAATTTAGAGGCATTTTTCATCTCCCTGGTACGCGAACACGAGCAAAACACAGCGCAAGCAGAGACCAACATAATTTCCGATACAAAGCTTGCAGAAATTTACAACTATATTCACGAGCATTATATGGAAAAAATCACCTTAGACGATATCTGCTTTTTATTTGCAACCAACAAAACCTCTCTCTGCTGCAAGTTTAAGCAAGAATACGGCACGACGGTTTTAAACTATATTAACAAACTGAAGATAGATACCGCCAAAGTGCTCATTCGCGAGCAAAAGCTTTCGATAACCGAAATTTCTGAGCAACTGAGCTTTGGCTCCATTCACTATTTTTGTAAGCTGTTTAAAAAGCATACCGGTCTTTCAACGAAGGAATACAGTAAGACCATTAAATCCAGATTAAATTTATAAAAGCTCCCCTGGGCATACACCCATGGAAGCTTTCTTCGTATGTATTCAGTTCATTTTTTCTAAAACCTTCTCCAAGTTTTCCTCGGAATACTCGATTTCCGCGCTGTACATTCGCGCCGTATCAAACAAATCCTCTTCGCTTTCCGCCAGCATACAGATCAACTGCGCCGCGTGCAATGCAAACGCCACGCGCGCCGGCAAACTGCCGTCATCAATGCCGTCTGCCAAATGTCGATAAAGAAAATAGCATATCAGCTGCTCCTGCATTATATCGGATGCAACATATGCATTTTCCGTATAACTCGAAAGCCGTTTTTTCCAGCTTACGTCCAACACCTCAAGACCGAGATAAAACTGCACCCTCTGCGCCATATCCGTTTCGTTAAGACCGAGCATGCTTTGAATGGCTTGCCTACGCGCCGCTACAGGTTTTTCTCTGTTCTGCAATTCTTCAAACAAACGTGCACGAAAAGCAAAAAAGGCTTCTTCGGTTTCATCTGTCTCTTCCGCAACACCGTCGTCTTCCAAAAGCACAAGCTGCATTTTCTCTTCGCACGTTAAAATTAGCTTCGTCGCAGCCTCACAGCACAAACCAAGCCCGATTTCCGTGCGGTCGGCATAAAAATTTCTGTAGCGCGGATGGTCCGTACAAATCTGACATAGTGCGCCTTCGCCGAGGGCGGTAAATACATCGCAAAGTCCACTTGCGTTTAAAAACGGACAACGCTCATCCTGCCCCAAAACAAAATGCGGCGCATCGCCGTCTGTCGAAATGTTTTCGCACAGACGTGCGCCGATTGCGCCGGACACTGTTTTATAATAGGCATATGTATCTGCATCAATATCAATTTCCCAGCCGATGCAGCAACTGTGCCGGCACTTATCTGCGATGCAGGCAAAGTCCTTATAATACTGTGGGGCATACAATTTCATAAAATCACGCTCCATGCCGAAATCAGCTTTTCTACAGACCACGCCGCATTCGCAGGCGAGGTTGACGGAAGGCATACGGCATCTCTTTGAATCATTGGCTTTGTATACTTGTTATAGTACTTTTCCGCCGTTTTGCCGTTGACAAAAATTTGACGGATATGCGCGCCGTTTAAAATCGGCATTAAATCGTTCGGTGTCACCTCTTTAATGGATGCATCCGCGCTGCCCGTAATGCTGCAGCTTGCAATCACATCCCAAAGGGCAATGCCGTTTTTCAGCAAAAATGCGCGTTTTTCTTGAATACTCTGCGGCACAGACTGCGAAAACACCCCTGCAACCACACGCCAAAACCGATTTTGCGGATGCCCATAGAAAAACATCTGCTCGCGCGACTTGACAGACGGAAAGCTGCCCAAAATCAAAATTTTTGAATTTTCATCAAACAAAGGCGAGAACGGATGCTCTACCATCTTACACCTCCGAGGTCACAACCAGCACATCACCATCACGCAGCTGCAACTTGCCGTGCGGAATGACGGTTTTGCCCTTGCGCTTCATGAGCACAATCAATCGATCCGGTGCAATACCCAATTCCGAAATTGCTTTGCCATACCATTCATGCTCATCGCTGATATGGATTTCGCTGAGTGCCAGATGGTTATCGTCAAAATACCCTTCGCCGCTCAAAATCAACACGTCGCCCGGCTGAATATGCGTATCTCCCGAAGGAATCACGCGCTTGCCCTTGCGGAAAATCAGCGCAACAAGCAAGCCTGCCGGCATAACAATCTCTCGAATGCGCTTGTGC
>JAFQPV010000290.1 GCA_017411585.1 Clostridia bacterium
AATTCGAAAAGGATGTCAAGCGGAAAAATACAAAAAAGAAGTGACCCTCGATTACATTATCAACCGTGTAATCAAGGGTCACTTCTGTGAACTCTTATTATCTAACATCATTTAAACCTCTCTTTCGTAGTTTGCCTTTTGTGCTTTCCATCTCATCTTACAACCGCTTTGCATCAATCTTTTGTCTCTAAAGGAGAACCGCTTCGAGTTTTGGATGCAATTTCTTTGCCCAAAAGGTGGTTTTGACTTCCTAAACAAAGGATTCGCATTTTCTTTTCCGACTTGAACAGAATCTCAAAATTTGTTGGCCAATTTTTAACTTCTGTTATCTATATGAATTTATATATGAAACGTAACACCGTCGTGTGTTTTTTTACTTCTTCTTTTTCTCTCTTTTTTTCTTCTACGTTTCTTTTCTTCCTACTTACTATCCCTTTCCGGAATTGCGTTCAAGTCTGAAAATTTATTGCTACCTTCATTTTAAAGTCGGTGTCTTACTTGTACATTGGACTGTACCTCTCTTTCCCTTTTGTCACCTTTAGTATAGCATGGTTTCCGGGGGAAAACAATCGGTAAAATAGCAGAAGTGAAATAGCATTTTTTGTGCAGAATATAGAATTATTTTAGCAATTTTTCCGAAGTTATTTACAAATGGAAGAAACCTGTGTTATACTGAATCTGTTGGGGTTTGAAAATGCTGTGCTTGGCGCAGCATTTTTGCTTTTGCAGAAAGGGATGGGTGGAATGATTGAAAATGTCATTTTAAGAGATACCAAAAAAGAAGAATGGCCACAAATCCGCAGCCGGATTTTAAACAGAATTCTGGACAATTTCGGTACTATGCTGTGGGACAGAGGCGAGACGGACTTTGAAGAGCTTGAGCGTTATGAAAACTTTGGTTTAACGCACATCAAAGTTAAGTATGAGCTTATGGATGGCATCCCGGCGTGGGCAATCATTGTGCTGCCGGAGGGCTTTGGTGCGGCAAAGCAGTACCCGGCGGTTGTGACTATTCACGGCACGAACGGTACAAACGGCAAATACGGTGTTTTGGGCGCAACGGCAAAAAAGAACCGCGCCTATGCAATTGAGCTTGCCCAGCGCGGCTATGTAACCATTTCGCCCGACCAGTTCGGTTACGGCGAAGCAATGAATGACCCGGCATATAAAGAAATGGCGGATCAGTTTTACGACAACTATCCGGATTGGTCTTTGACAACCATACGCCTGCTTGGGCATATGCGCTGCGTGGACATTTTGCTTCGTCTCGGCTATGTCAAGGCGGACGGCATCGGCACCATGGGCAATTCGCTCGGCGGCTGCGCCGTGATGTATCTGGCGGCAATGGATGAAAGAATCAGCGCTGCCGTGATGTCTACGGGTATCAGCCCGTGGGCGACGAATATATATCGTTCTTTGAACAGAGAAAGACAGCTTGATCCGCAGCATACGGATGCGATGCGACAGCATGGTGTGTCGCCGTGGGAGCTGAATGAAATGCTTTCGCTTTGTGCGCCGAGGGCGATTATGTGTCTCGAGCCGTTCAACGACCCGCACAATCCGGACCCTATGGCGACAATTGAATGTGTGCATCGTGCATGGCAGGTGTACAATCTGTTAGAGCAGTCGCAGAATTTGGCTTTGTATATGCATGGCGACGGACATGATACGGTCGATGAGGTGCGCGACATGGCATATGATTGGTTTGACAGACATCTGAAATAATAAAATAGTAGGCACTGCGTGGCGAAACGCGGTGCCTATTGTTTTATTTCGTGCAGCA
>JAFQPV010000291.1 GCA_017411585.1 Clostridia bacterium
AGGTAAAATCAGCGCATTACTGCGTTACAGAGGCGAGCCCGTACATGAGTACTGTGCTCGCCTCTGCGCCTTGTACTGCATCTGATTTTCCTCTTTTTATGTTGGTTGTGGTATTGGGTTTCTTCGCTGGTTATAGGGCAAAAAGGTAAATTTGGCGCAATACTTCGTTATCAAGACCGACCCGTACGCAGAGTACTGTGCCGGTCTTTCTGCCTCGTCTTGCATCCAAATTTCCACTTTTTGTGTTGGTTTTAGTTTAAATTATGATGAAGAGTGGAATTGTACTCGTAGGGCAATGATTCATCATTGCCGCCAATACAGCACAACCCTGCGGTGCACATAAATGCAGCGCCATAGGATGCAAATTGAAATTTGGACTCTTAACTTTACGGTGGTGACAATATGCAAAAGAAAAAAGTATTAATTATGGCTGTTGCTCTGATGCTTGTGTGTATTATAATCGGTATTGGCACCTATCATAAAACGATAAATACATTTGACACCGTACGCTGGAACGAAAATATCTATGTGCGTGAACATATGTTAGACGATTTGATTGAAAATCATAATCTAAAGCAGTGGGACTATGAGACAGTGCTTTCAAATTTAGGTGAAAAAGGTTTGGTGCGTAAAGAAAAGACTGTTTTGCTGTATACTGTCGGAAAGGGTTATGTAGGCCCGATACTGTTTAGTATTCATTTTGATGAAAGTGGTAAGATAACGAATTTTGAAAAAATTGTTGATTAAAAAGGACGATTTAAATCGTCCTTTTTGTTTGCAGAAAATTGGCAGGCATTTGCAAATATCCCATATGATGAAGCTTTGTATTGTCCTTGTAGGGAACGGCGTCCTCGACGGTCCGTTTGTACGAATCTGCGGGTGGAGCAAGCCCTATCTCTACGAACGATATTCCAATTCCTATGTAGGGCAGGGGCTTGCTCCTGCCGCGGAACTAACAAAAAAACACCGTATGCGATTGCATACGGTGTTTTTGGAGTTGTGAAACTGAAATTACTTCAATTCTACCTTTGCGCCAACTTCTTCAAGCTTAGTCTTCATTTCTTCAGCTGCAGCCTTTTCTACGCCTTCCTTGATTGTCTTCGGAGCGTTGTCAACGAGGTCCTTAGCTTCCTTCAGACCAAGACCTGTGATCTCACGAACAGCCTTGATAACCTTAACCTTTTCTGCGCCTGCATCAGCGAGAACTACATCGAAGTCAGACTTCTCAGCAGCAGCTTCGCCGCCAGCCGGAGCTGCACCAGCAACCATAACCGGAGCTGCAGCGGATACGCCGAACTCTTCCTCGAGAGCCTTTACCAGGTCATTTACTTCTAAGAGTGTAAGGGTTTTGATTTCTTCAACTAACTTTGCTACATCAGCCATTTTTAAAATCCTCCATAAATTCTAAATATTTTCAGTTTACTGAATTTTTAATTTTGTTTTTGAGCTAAACTGCATTATTCAGCAGCAGCTTCGTCCTTCTTTGCAACAGCATCGAGTGTTCTAACAAGCTTGCTGATAGGTGCCTGCAAGCTGCCGAGCATTTTTTGCGATGAGAACTTCCTTGGACGGAATGCTTGCGTACATCTGTACTTCGCTTTCGCTGATAACCTTGCCATCCATGAAGCCGGCCTTAATGCTAACCACTTCGTGATCCTTTGCAAACTTAGCAAGAACGCGTGCCGGAGCAACTGCGTCTGTATCAGATACAGCAAGAGCTGTCGGACCATTTAAGATCGGGTCAAGCTCATTTAAACCAACTTCGTTGGCAGCAAATCTCGTCAGTGTGTTTTTAACAACGTGGTAAGATACGCCTGCTGCTCTTAATTCGTTACGGAGCTGAGTATCTTCTTCAACTGTAAGACCGCGGTAGTCAAATAATACACCGGACTGCGCGTTCTTCAAAGTTTCAACGAGCTCAGCAACAACTGCTTTCTTTTGTTCTAAAACCTTTGCGCTTGGCATAATACGTTTCACCTCCTGATATTTTTACCGTTCATGAAAAAACGGCTCTCCAAAGACATGGAGAGCCGAATAAATCGGATTTATTAATGCTCACCTCGGCAGGGGAGTAAACTCGTTATGCACGAAGTGCACCTGCTGTCTTCGGAAGAAACTATTTAACTTGAACACTAATATAGTGTATCACACCTTATAGTGCTTGTCAACCCTAAATTTGAAAATTTAGATTTCAGCCTTAGCCGGGTTGATTTTGATACCAGGACCCATTGTCGATGCAACAGCAACGCTCTTGAGGTACTGACCCTTTGCAGCTGCCGGCTTAGCCTTGATAATAGCGCTCATCAAGCTCTTGTAGTTTTCAGCGAGCTTTTCTGTGCCGAAGGAAGCCTTACCAATCGGGCAGTGGATAATGTTTGTCTTATCGAGTCTGTACTCAATCTTACCGGACTTAATTTCGGAAACAGCCTTTGTTACATCCGGTGTAACTGTGCCGGCCTTCGGGCTCGGCATGAGACCCTTCGGACCGAGAACCTTACCGAGACGACCAACAACACCCATCATATCCGGTGTTGCAACAACAACGTCGAACTCGAACCAGTTATCGTTCTGGATTTTCGGGATAAGCTCTTCGCCGCCAACGAAATCAGCGCCTGCAGCTTCTGCTTCAGCAACCTTATCGCCCTTAGCGAATACGAGCACGCGTGCTACCTTACCGGTACCGTGCGGCAGAACAACTGCGCCACGAACCTGCTGGTCTGCGTGTCTGGAGTCTACACCGAGTTTAATATGAAGCTCTACAGTTTCGTCAAACTTTGCCTTGGAAGTCTTAACTGCCAAATCCAAAGCTTCTGCAGGCTCATATAATTTAGACTTGTCGAACAGCTTCACGCTGTCAGAGTAGTTTTTACCTCTAAACATATTAACCTTTCCTCCTTGTGTGGTTAAAACGAAATATACTCTATATATTTCTCCCACGAATTTGCGATTCGATTATACGAATCAGTCTTCTACCACGATACCCATGCTACGCGCTGTACCTGCAATCATACTCATTGCAGCTTCAATGCTTGCAGCATTCAGGTCTGGCATCTTCTGTTCAGCAATTTGCTTAACGGCTTCCTTGGAAATCGTAGCAACCTTTGTCTTGTTCGGAACGCCAGAGCCGGATTCAATCTTGCAAGCCTTCTTGAGCAGAACTGCAGCCGGCGGAGTCTTTGTGATGAAAGAGAAGGAACGGTCTGCGTATACGGTGATAACAACCGGGATAATCAAACCTGCATCCTTAGCAGTCTTTTCGTTAAACTCCTTACAGAATTGCATGATGTTTACACCGTGCTGACCGAGAGCCGGACCTACTGGCGGAGCCGGAGTGGCTTTGCCTGCGCCGATCTGGAGCTTGATGTAACCGATTACTTTCTGTGCCATGTTAAGAGCACCTCCTTAAAAAAATGTGGTAATGGCGGATTTAAAAATCCTCCCACTCAGAATGCGCCGCATTCTGAATATATAATAAACAGGGGAGAACCCTATTTATTAGTCTAATGCCTGAACCTGATAGAAATCAAGTTCAACCGGCGTGTCGTGACCGAACATAGATACACAGATGCGAAGCTTCTGTTTTTCCATGTTGATTTCTTCAACCACACCGATAAATCCGTCAAGCGGACCGGAACAAATCTTCACGCTATCACCGACTGCGAAGTCAACGTCAACAACGAGTTTTTCGATGCCGAGTTCAATTACTTCCTTGTCTGTGAGCGGAACCGGCTTGGAACCGGGGCCGACGAAGCTTGTAACACCGCGGGTATTTCTTACCACAAACCAGCTGACGTCTGTCATAATCATTTTAACAATGACATAACCCGGCAGTACCTTTCGCATAACGACCTTGCGTTCTGCGCTGCCGTCTTCGCCCTCTTTGGTTTCGACAACTTCTTCCATCGGGATAACGATTTCCTGAATCAAATCCTGAATGCCTCTGTTCTCGACGGTCTTTTCAATTGTGGATTTTACCTTGTTTTCATAGCCGGAATAGGTATGCACCACATACCATTTTGCCGCTTCAGCCATACGTTACAGCTCCTTTGTGATGTTGTGGATTACTGCAAGGAAAATAACTGCGTGAAAGCAGCCTTGAAGTCACCAATAATAAATCCTCTTGCAACACCGCTGAAAAGTGTGTCGATGATTGCCAAGAAAATTGCAACAATCAAAATAAAAGCAATAACAATCAAAGTGTTATTTACGGTCTGAGACCAGGACGGCCAAATAACCTTTTTCATTTCGCCCTTCACTTCACGCAGAAATGTGAGCGGGTTCTTTCTGTTTTTCTTTACAGTATCGCCCATGTTCATTCTCCTCTCAAAAAATCAGACGCAAACCACACGCGTAATTATTTTGTTTCCTTGTGGAGCGTATGCTTCTTGCAGAATCTGCAATACTTGTTGAGCTCTAATCTGTCAGGCGTGTTTTTCTTATCCTTCATTGTGTTGTAGTTTCTCTGCTTGCATTCGCTGCATGCCAATGTGATTTTGACTCTCATGCGCTGTGCACCTCCGTTTGTACGTTTCTTTATGCTGTTTTTCCTTGGTATCGCACCGCGCGTATGTAGAATACGTTTGGTTTTTCAAGGAAAACGAAGTACCTTTCTCTTGCTTTTTGCGAATAAATTTGTACACACAAAAAAAAGACTTTTCGTCAAAGCACTAATAGTATACCAAAACAAAAACCGCATGTCAAGGAAAAAATTCGAAAAAATTTGTGTTTTCTGAAAGAAATACTATATATATTAGAAAAAGTTTTGTGTAGGGGTTGAAATCGCGCGTTATTTCCTATAAAATATATGCAATGGAAATGGAAGGAGCGATGCATATGAAGCAGCCTGCGCATGAACATATCGGTCACAGGGCACGGATGAAAGCGCGATTTGCGCAGACCGGGTTTGACGGTATGGCAACCCATGAAATGCTGGAGCTTTTGTTATATTATGCAATACCGCAAGGGGACACAAACCCGATTGCACACAGGCTTGTAAATGAATTCGGCTCTTTGTCCGGTGTGCTGGATGCAAGCGTGGAGGATTTAATGCAGGTGGAGGGTATCGGACCGCACGCGGCAACGCTCATCAGCATGCTGCCGAAGATGTTTCGCGCATATCAGGCAGATTTATTGCGTACGCATCAGACGATTAACACCTCGGAGGTTGCCAAAGAGTATTGCAGGGTTCTGCTTTCGGGGCTTGTGAAGGAAAACTTCTATGTCATTTGTTTGGACAATAAAAACAAGGTGCTCAATGCAAAGAAAATCTGCGAGGGAACAATTGATGCGGTCAGCTTCTATCCGCGCGTGATTTTAGAAGCGATTTTCAGAAGCAACGGCACAAAAGCCATTCTTTGTCACAATCATCCGAGCGGTATTATGAAGCCATCGGATTTGGATATCAAAGCAACCTTAGAGATTAAGAAGGTGCTCGATGGTGTGGACATACAGCTTATGGACCATATCATTGTCGGGAAAGAGTCTGCCATCAGTATGGTACAGACAAGAGAAATCAATTTGCCTTTATATTAAATCACATGAAAAAAGTGCTTGCGGTAAATAGCCGCAAGCACTTAATTATTTATGGGAAATTAACCTTCAACAATTGCCTTTGTATCGAGTGCAATCATCAATTCCTCGTTTGTCGGGATAACGAGAACCTTAACCTTTGCATCTGCAGCGGAAATGTCGATTTCCTCACCGCGGAGCTTGTTCTTCTCTGCATCAATCTTAATGCCGAGGAATTCGTTGCCCTCGAGGATGCTTGCACGCATATTGCCGTCGTTTTCGCCAACACCTGCTGTGAATACAACTGCATCCAAGCCGCCCATAGCACTTGCAAAGTAACCGAGGTAACGCTTTGCCTGATATGCAAACATATCGAGTGCGAGCTGTGCCTTTTCGTTGCCCTCGTCAGCAGCAGCCTTCAAATCACGGAAGTCGCTAGAAAGCTCGGAAATACCTGCTACGCCGGACTTTTTGTTCATCAGTGCATCAACCTCTGCAGCGGAAATGCCTTCCTTTTCCATCAGGAACGGAACGATTGCCGGGTCGATATCACCGCAGCGTGTACCCATTAAGATACCTGCGAGCGGGGTGAAGCCCATGGTTGTATCAATACTCTTGCCACCGTCAACCGCTGTAATGGAAGAACCGTTACCGAGATGGAAGGTGATAATCTTCAAATCCTTGATATCCTTGCCAAGCATTGCAGCAGCTCTGCCGGACACATACTTATGGCTTGTGCCGTGGAAGCCGTATCTTCTAACCTTATGCTTTTCATACATTTCATACGGCAGACCATACATATAAGCCTTCTTCGGCATTGTCTGATGGAAAGCTGTATCAAATACGCCAACCTGCGGTACACCCGGCATTGCTTCTTCGCAAGCCTTGATACCGATTAAGTTTGCCGGATTGTGCAGCGGTGCAAGCTCGCAGCACTGCTCGATTGCCTTCTTAACCTCATCTGTGATGAGAACGCTGTTTGCAAACAGCTCACCACCGTGAACGACTCTGTGACCTACTGCACCGATTTCGTCCATAGACTTGATTACGCCGTGGTCTACATCCAAGAGTGCGCCGAGCACTAACTTGATTGCATCTGCATGGTTTTCCATCGGTGTTTCGATTACGATTTTATCCTTGCCTGCCGGCTGATGTGTCAGCTTAGAGCCTTCAATGCCGATTCTTTCGCAAAGACCCTTTGCGATTACGTCATTGTTGTCTGTGTTAATGAGCTGATACTTAAGTGAAGAGCTACCTGCATTGATAACTAATACTTTCATCTCTATCGTCTCCTTTAAATTATTTATTCATAGCCTGTGCCTGTACAGCGGTGATTGCGCACACACCAACGATATCGTCAGCGCTGCAGCCGCGGGACAGGTCGTTAATCGGCATTGCAATACCCTGTGTGATCGGGCCGTAAGCCTCTGCCTTTGCAAGACGCTGAACGAGCTTGTAGCCGATGTTACCTGCATCGAGGTCCGGGAATACCAATACGTTTGCCTTGCCTGCAACGCTGGAGCCCGGTGCTTTGGAAGAACCTACGCTCGGAACGATTGCAGCGTCGAGCTGAAGCTCACCGTCAACATTTAAGTTCGGGTTTGCTTCCTTACAAATTCTGGTTGCTTCAACAACCTTATCTACGTCAGCGTGCTTTGCGCTACCCATTGTGGAGTGGGAGAGCATTGCAACGTATGCTTCTGTTTCAGCGAGCAGCTCAAAGGATTCAGCAGAGCAAGCTGCGATAGCTGCAAGCTTTTCCGGATCCGGATTCTGCTCAAGACCGCTGTCTGCGAAAATAAATGTGCCGTTTGCGCCATATTCACAATCCGGAACAACCATTACGAAGAATGCGGAAACGAGCTTTACGCCCGGCTTTGTCTTTACAATCTGCAAAGACGGACGCAGTGTGTTTGCTGTAGAGTGGCAAGCACCGGAAACAACGCCGTCTGCATCGCCGGCTTTCACCATCAGGCAAGCGTAGTACATGTAATCGCCGAGTGCCTGCTCTTTTGCCTGTTCGTATGTAAGTCCCTTGGACTTACGGAGCTCTACAAACAGATTGAGGTATTCCTCAGTCTTTTCATATGTAAACGGATTGATAATCGTTGCCTTGGAAATATCATAGCCCTTACCGTACTTTTCAATTTCCTCCGGGGTGCCGATGATAATGATGTTTGCGATGTCCTCTTTCAAGACTTTTTCAGCAGCCTCGAAGGTACGTGCATCCATGGACTCCGGCAAAATGATTGTCTTTTTGTCCGCTTTTGCTCTTTCTTTAATTCTCTCCAAAAAGTTACTCATGATACATATCCTCCCATAAAATCAGTATAACATATGTATTATATAGCAAAAAATTCAAATTTACAATAGTATTTTTGCAAAAAATGTGATATTATATTTTATAATGAAGAAAAATGGAGACGAAATTATGAAAATTGCAGGCATCATAGCTGAATACAACCCATTTCATACAGGGCACGCTTATCATATTGCACAGACACGTGCGCTGTCCGGCGCGGACGGTGTGGCTGTTATGATGAGCGGCAATTTTGTGCAGCGCGGCGGCCCTGCCATTGCAGATAAGTGGACACGCGCCCGCAGCGCGGTTGCCGGCGGTGCGGATTTGGTCATGGAGCTGCCGACGTATTTTGCGCAGGCGCCGGCACAGCTGTTTGCCGCTGGTGCGATTGCAAGCTTTATGCAAAGTGGTGTCATTGACGTGCTTTCCTTTGGCGCAGAGACACCGGGCTTTTTAGAAATTGCCGAAGCAGTTATCGAGCGCGAGTGGTTTATTGAGGAGCGCCTGCGTGAGATGCTGACACCGGGCGAGCCGTATCCGATTACCTATGCAAAAGCGGTTGAGGCAGAATGCGGCATTGAAGCCGGTATTTTGAGCGCGCCGAATAATATGCTCGCGCTTGAGTATATGAAGGCACTTGCCCATGAAAGAAGCAGTATTGAGCCATTGTGTATTGAGCGTGCCGGTGCGGGCTATCACGAAGTACAGGCGAAAGACGGCTTTGCCTCTGCTACGGCGCTGCGTAAAAAAATTGCAGAAGGAGATGCTTCCTGGGAACAGTATATGCCGGAGCCGGTTTTAAATATTTATAAAGAAGCAAAAGCGCATGGAAAATTTCCGGTGACGGAAAAAATGTTTGATACAGCACTGCTTTCGTTTTTGCGTGCGCTGCCGGCAGAGCAGTTTGCTTGTGTCAGCGATATGCCGGACGGGTTTGAAAACCGCATTGTGCAGATGGCAAAGCAAGCGACGAGCATTGAAGCGCTGTGCGCCTTGTGCAGCACAAAGCATTATACGGCTGCGCGCGTGCGCCGTTTGATTTGGGCGTGCTTTTTGGGTTTGCCGCAGCTTGGCTACGATGCTGCGCCAACGTATATCAGGGTGCTTGCATTTAATGAAAAGGGCAGAGCGATTTTAAAAGAAATGAAGGAAACAAGCGTATTGCCGATTATTGTTAAGACGGCAGATTATGAAGCGGATGCCTTGTTTAATGCGGATGTGCGTGCAACGGATTTGTATTTTACATCTTCGCAAAATGCAGAAAACCGCCGCGGCGGGTTGGATTATATCCTTTCGCCGGAGGCTGTTTTGATGTGAAAAAATGCATAAAAACAATTATTTATGCGTTTTAGTTGACAAAACAAAAATTATGGTGTATCATAACTTGTACCTAAAATATTTATATAAGGGGAGTTTTTCAAATGAAAAAAGTAATCGCATTACTTTTGGCTTGCGTAATGGTATTTGCATTTGCATCCTGCGGCAGCCAGAAGGTAACACTCAAGATTCTCGACACAGAGTACGCTGTTGAGGACTA
>JAFQPV010000292.1 GCA_017411585.1 Clostridia bacterium
CTATGTCAAAAAAGGTGATGTATATATTGATGTAGATTGGAATGCGGACTATTTGCAGGATGAAATCAAAAAGCATTACGGCAGTGATGTGCTGGGCTTTGCAGAGGATTACTTTGCTTTGGTCGGCGATGTGCTTCGTGTAACGGGTGCAGACATCATCGGGCATTTTGATTTGCTTACTAAGTTTAATGAAAAGACACCGATTTTCGATGAAAATCATCCGCGCTATATTGCGGCATGGAAAGCGGCAATTGACAAGATTTTGCCGTATAACCGTCCGTTTGAAATCAACACCGGCGCGATTTCGCGCGGATACCGCACAACGCCGTATCCTTCGAAGGCACAGTTGGAGTACATTTATCAAAACGGCGGCAAAATTATTTTGTGCAGCGATGCACACAATGTGGATAGCTTGTGCTGTGGCTATAAAGAAGCAGTGGCACTGGCGAGAGAGGTCGGATTTGAGATTTGAAAAAGCTTTTTTCATATAATATATAAATAAACGGATATATTTAAAATGCAGGGGAATTGCGCAAGAGCGTAAAACGGGTAATGCGAATGTCAAAATATGACGTTTATGTTACAACCTGGAAAAAGAGGTTGAGCGAGTGAAAACATTCGAGAGTAAACGACATAAATATATAGATAATCAACCAGCTAAAAAATGAATATATGCAAAATATCAATAATTTATGTGCATTATCATAAATGGTTGACTTTTCAAGGCAGTAACAGTATAATAAATTTGTTCAAATCTTATCTGCGGAAACTGTGTACCGGCAGATAGGAAATAAGATCAAAAAAAATTTACAGTAGGAGGATGTTCTTATGAACAAAAAGGTAATGAGAATCTGTGCCGCAGCAATGGCTATTATTTGCCTTCTCGGTGCAACAAGCGTATTCGCTGGCTGGAAGCTCGTTGGTTACGATATTAGTGACGCAGCAGTAGCAACAGGCAGATATGCTTGCATTTATCACGAGTATGATGAAAACGGCGTATTTACAGGTGATGTAAAAGTTGGTAATGATATCTACACCATCGGTTTAGATAACATTCTTCCGGCTTACGCTCAGTCTGTAGAATGGAGAGTTGAGTTTGTAGATCGTACATACACATGCCTCTCTGACAGCAGCGACAAGTACTTCAACCATGAGCAGCTCGGTGACCACGCTTGCGGTAACCTTCAGTATGCTAGACTTTACCTCGACGGTAAGGCTCAGAAGAGAGTAGCTGCAACAGGCGCTTTCGCTAAGATCGAGTACAAGTGGGTTGATCTCTGGTGGGATATGGCTGCTCCGTACAAGATTTACCAGAAGCTCTACGCTAATCTCCCGGGTCTTGGTTGGTACACAGACAGCTCTTACCCGATGCAGTATAGCGGCGTAAACGAGAACGTTAAGGTTGAATCTAAGCAGGTTTACATCGTAGAAGCTGATCTCCCGATGGTTGGCGATGTAACAGGTTACGAAGCTCTCTTCAACAAGGGCGTTAGAAAGCTCCAGCAGCGCAAGCTCACTGGTACTTCTATCCCGGTAAGCGTATTCGATGAAATCGGTGAATTGGAAATCGTTGACAGAGCTGGTCTCTTCACAAACGGCACACTTGCTGAGCCGAAGTGGATTGACGCTGGTTACGAAGCTGTATATCCGTTCAGAAAGTACCAGGTACTTTCCCTCGACGGTTACATGATGGATGGCACAACAATTAAGATTGAAACAAATGACACTTGCGAGTGCGGCGAAGCTATTTGCCCGAACCCGAAGTATGTTACAATCAAGAAGCCGTACATCTACAGATATACAGGCGCTTATGGCCAGAGTGGTCTCTAATATCTGATTCGTCAGTATTAGCTGATAATTAGTAATAAAGTGGGGGTTATTCTCTAATGGATAACCCCTGTTTTATGCTATAAGAAGCTGTATAGTGTCTATGCGGCTTCTTATGGTATAAAACTATATTTTCATTGTTGACATGAGAAAGAAGATGGAGCATTTGAATAAAATAAAAAAAATACTGTGCCTTGTTTTTGCTGTATGTACTTTTTTGGGTGCGATGGCTTCTGCAAGTGCTGAATTGCAGAGAATTTCTACCGGAGCGACTTCGTTAAACATTGGACAGAAAAGTGAGCTTAAGGATGTAAAAACAGTGGCTACTGCGAATGTGCATATTCCAAATATGGCTGAAAAGATTGTGCCAAAGGATACTTCTGCTTTGCCTGTACAAGTGGTTACGCATCAAAAAAATGTACAGTCTGTTGTACCAAAGGCAGAAGACGGAGAGAAGTTAACCGATCCGCTTGAAAAGCTTAATAAAAGTGTTCCGGTAATTATGTACCACTCAATTTCTGATGATCCAACAAAATGGAGTGAGTACTGCATTCCGGCGACTCTTTTGGAAAGCGACTTTATAGCATATAAGAATGTAGGCTTCACGCCTATTGATATGCAGACCTATATCGAAATGCATGATGCTTATGCTGCAGCAAAGGTTGCTACCGGCGCGGATAGAAGTGCAAAAATCAGCGTTTTGGAAACCTTGCTTGCACAGAATCCGAATCCGATTTTACTTACCTTTGACGATGGCTATTTGGATTGGTATACAATTCTGTATCCGCTTGCGCAAAAACATAATGTAAAAGTGAATCTTTCTTTGGTTGGCAGATATACGGAAGGCACCGGCGGCTTCCTCAGCACAGAGAATGTTATGGAAATGTCGAAAAGCGATTTGTTCACTTTTGGTAATCATACACACCTTTTGCATGAAGAGCCTTTTGAGGCTTTAAAGGCATTATATGATGCCGATGAGAATCATTATAAAATCGCTATGGATTACTTGACATGCGAGGGTATTTTAGAGGTGATCACAGGAAGACCCTCTGCATTTATGTCTTATCCGTATGGCATACACTCGAAACTATCGGAGTCCATTTTAAATGATATGGGCGTGCGTGTATCGTTGGCAACGAATGTGAAGAGCCGCATCCCGCATTTGAGTGATGATTTAAGAATTGTTCCGCGTATCAACCGTTCGCCGTGGCAAAGCAGTGACGAGTTTGTTGCCGGGCTTAAGGAAAAGATTATGGTTCAGAATCGCTTTGCTTACCCGCCCGACGAAAGCTTTGCACCGACGGTGCAGCCGAACAATACGCGCTTAATTCAGATTCAAAAAGGTGAAAACACATATGTCTTCCAGGGCAAAATCAGAGGTAACACGACCGTTTTGCCTATGCAAAATATTAGCGGCTATGAGGATGTTTTTGTTACATATGATGTTGTTAGTCGTATGTATGTTGTGCATCTGTTTGGCAAAGACATATATGTAAATTACAAAACCGGTGAGCTGATATGTGACGGTAAGCATACTTCATTTGGAAGATATATGAGCGCACAATTGCCGGTTCGTGCTTTGTTTGAGGTTGCCGGGTACCATGTAACTTACAATGCGGCAGAGAACAGTATACAGGTAATTCAATTTGAACCAGAGACTTTAGTAGTGGAGCCGGAGGTTTAATATGAATGTATATTATTGCGGTTTGGCAGAACAGTATATCAAAAAGGTGAAAGGTCTTTTAGATATACATATGGCAGAGAGCGCACTTGAGATTCAACATAAAAGTATAAGCAGTGTGGGAGAAATTTTGCCGCAATCCGGTAAATTGCAGGTTTATTTTTGCGTGCCGGAAAGCATGATTGGCGGTTTGAACGGAATTGAATTTGCAAGGAATATTCGGTTGAATGATGATAATGCCATAATTATCTTTTTATCAAACACTTTGTTGGCAACGGTGCCGGTATTAAAAAAATTTATTTGTCCTGCCGGGTATTATTTATATGATGAAATTAAAGAGGCAATTTTATTGGTGCAAGATGTGTTGCAGTTAAGAAGCAGTGCGAGCAGCTTTAAAATTGAAATTGTCAGCAAATACAGAAAAATGCGCATTCCGCTCAGCCATGTTGTTTATTTTACATCGGCGAATAAAAAAATAATCTGCAATCTTATGAATGGAAAAAGCATTGAGTTTTACAGTGCTCTTGCGGATATAGAGCAGAAGTACGGCGATCTTTTTATACGTTGCCATTCCAGCTATTTGATTAATAAACAAAAAATCACCTCGATTAATTACACACAGGGATTTATAGAGGTACAGCAATCTGAGGAAAAAATTCCGATTTCCAGAAAATATCGTGCAGATATTAAAGCTTATATGCAGTCAGCGCACGTTGAAAATGAAGAATTGTCCTTTGAATAATGCCAAAAGTAAAATTTATCAGCTCTCCCAATGGGAGAGCTTTTTTATGATTAATGCTTGCCAAAACTTGGAGTTTCGCATATAATAAAAGGTATATTTGAAAGGTTGGGACGCATTATGAAAAATTCAAAATTAAAAGGAAACCTACTTTTGCTGCTTGCAGCTTTGATTTGGGGCATATCCTTTGTTTCGCAAAGTGTAGGCATGGACTATATAGAGCCAAACACATTTAACGGTATTCGCACATGGCTTGGCTGTGCGGTGCTTGTGCCGTTTATACTTGTGCGCGAGCGCAGCAAGAGTGCGGAAGTAAAACAGGAAGAAAAGCAGGCGAAAAAGACGCTTTTGGTTGGTGGAATTATTTGCGGTTGCTTGCTTTGTGCTGCGAGCACAGTACAGACATATGGACTGAAATATACCACAGCGGGTAAAAGCGGATTTATAACGGCAATGTATATGATTATGGTGCCGTTTTTAGGGCTGTTTTTTAAAAAACGACCGAGCTTGTTTGCATTGATTAGTGCATTTATTGCACTTGGCGGTATGAGCCTTTTGTGCTTGACCGGC
>JAFQPV010000293.1 GCA_017411585.1 Clostridia bacterium
ACCAAGTCGCACCTGTGCAGGCTGTTTAAAAAAGAAACCGGCATCACGATTGTGACCTATATCAATGCGCAAAAAATTCAGCTTGCCTGCGAAAAGCTCAAATTCACAAAATCGGGCGTTGAAAAAATTGCTTTTGAATGCGGATTTCACTCCTCTATGTATTTTTGCAGACTGTTTAAAGAAACCTTCGGCCTAACACCGGGCGAATACAGAAAACGCAATCAGATATAAAAAAATACCGAACACGATTGTGTTCGGTATTTTTTTAATTTTGCATTTGCTTTCTGTATTCGGTTGGCGTTAACCCGAGTGTTTCTTTAAACAGTTTACAAAAGTACATCGAAGAATTAAAATTGCATTCTGATGCAATTTGGGCAATGCTCTTTTTCGAAAGCTTTAGTTGTTCGCGTGCAAGTTGCAGCTTTTGCGTGTTGATATAGGTGACGATTGTTACGCTGGTTTCTTTTTTAAACAGCCTGCACAGGTGCGACTTGGTAATATAAAATTGAGCGGCAAGTGTGTCTAAGCTTTCGATTTCGAGATAGTGGTTTGCCACATACTCCATTATGGCGGAAAAAAGATTGCTTTTTCGTCGGACGGTGTCGGTTGGAATGTTTGCTCGGGCGTGGAGAAACAATTGCATAATCCGGCAAAATACTAAAAAGTCGTCGGGTTTTGCAGAAAGTGTGCGCAAAAGCTTTAAAAGCTCCGTGTGCTCGTCTGCCGTCAGCGAAAGCTTTTTTTGCTGAAAGAGTGTAAGCAATTGCATTTTGGCTTCGGTGGTAAAAAAACGGTTTAAGTAAGTCTCTTTAAAATACAGAAGATGTCTGCTGTATGCGCTGCCGTCCGTTGTGTGCAGCTCGTGGGGCTTGATGAAAGCTACGTCGTGTGCGGAAAGCTCTATGATGGTATCGTCAATAATATAAGTGCGCTCGCCGGACTCCGATATATAAATTTCATAAGCACTGTGGGAATGAATCAGCGGCATATGTCCGCCGCGCGTGTTGCACATATAGTCAATTTGTAAATCACGTTCCACATCCTGAAAAAGTATTTCCATCGTTCTAACCGCCTTTTGTTTGTTTGATATCAATATAGTATAATAAAAAACAAAAACAGTCAATATTTTATATTGAAATTGATATCTGTTTTTGGTATTCTGTGGATAAAATGATGGGCATCGGCGCCCATCGGCTTAAGAGGTGATAGATATGTATTATGAAAACGGAAAAGCAAAGGATTTGAAAATAGCCTATATCGGCGGCGGCAGCCGTGGCTGGGCGTGGAATCTGATGAGCGACCTTGCACTGGAGGATGCCTTGTTGGGTACGGTTTACCTGTACGATATTGATACGGAGGCGGCAAAAATCAATGAAAAAATCGGCAATCGCATCCGCGAAGATTATCCGGAGTATGACAATTTTGCCTATGTTGCAACCAAGACGGCAGAGGAAGCACTCGAGGGTGCGGACTTTGTCATTATGTCCATCCTGCCGGGCACCTTCGACGAAATGGAATCGGACGTGCACGCGCCGGAGAAATACGGCATTTATCAGTCGGTGGGCGATACGGTCGGTCTCGGCGGTCTTGTGCGCGCACTGCGTACGCTGCCGATTTACGAAAACTATGCAAAGCTCATTGAAAAGCATTGCCCGGATGCGTGGGTCATCAACTACACCAACCCGATGACGGTCTGCACGGATATTTTATATAAAACCTTCCCGGGCATCAAGGCCATCGGCTGCTGCCACGAGGTGTTTGGCACGCAGATGGTGTTGCGCGATGCGCTGGAGGAAGAATGCGGTCTGAAAGATATAGAGCTTGACGACATCAAGGTAGAGGTCACAGGCGTCAACCACTTTACATGGCTGACAAAGGCAACCTACAAAAACATCAACATTTTCCCGGTTTACCGCCGCTTTTGCGAAAAGTACCGCAAGACGGGGCACGGGCGTGAGAAAGAAGCGGAAAACTGGATGAACCGGTATTTCAAGTGCGACCAGCGCGTGAAGTTTGATTTGTTTATGCGCTACGGCTATATTGCGGCGGCGGGCGATCGCCATCTGGCGGAATTTTGCCCGGCAAACTGGTATATGGCATCGCCGGAAATGGTGGAAAGCTGGGGCTTTAGCTTAACGCCGGTGCAGTGGAGAAAGGACAGGGCAAAGGCATTGGAAAAAGAGGCGACGCAGATGGCGAGCGGTGCGGTGGAATTTAAGATTGCGCCGAGCGGCGAAAAGGGCGTCGAGCAGATAAAAGCGCTTTTGGGACTTGGCGACCTGATTACCAATGTCAATATCCCGAACCGTGGTCAGATTCCGAATCTGCCGATGGGCAGCGTTGTGGAAACCAACGCACACTTTACGGCGGATTCTGTAACGCCGATGTATGCAGGTGAGATGCCGAATGCCATTCTCGGCTTGACGGCGCCGATTGTTGCCAATCAGAATAAGATTGTAGAAGCGGTGCTCCGCAAGGATTTGCAGCTTGCGTTCGAGGCGTTTGTCAGCGATCCGCAAAATCATCTGGATATGGAAACGTCCAAAAAACTGTTTGATGAAATGCTTGACAAAACAAAGGCATATCTTGGTATGTACAACCTTTAAAGGAGAGCGGATGCAATGGTTCAGAAAAAGGATTTGTGGCTGTGGGGGCAGGATCCCGGCTCGCACCACGGCGTGCATGATAATATGTGGAATTTGCCGGGCGAGAATAAGATGACGCCGCTGGAGGGGGCGAGGTATCTCGGCATACCGAATATGTGCCGCATTACGATGAACGGTTATCCGCAGCCGCC
>JAFQPV010000294.1 GCA_017411585.1 Clostridia bacterium
CTTTTTACGGTCAACGAGGAAGATAAAGCCGTCTTCATCCATCTGCGCCATATCGCCGGTATAGAGCCAACCTTCATGGAGCACTTCCTCGGTTGCCTTTGGGTCGTTGTAATAGCAGGTCATTACACCCGGGCCGTATACAGCAAGCTCGCCAACCTCGCCCGGCGCAACCTCTACGCCCTTACTGCTGCAGATTTTTACCTGCCAGCCGAAGCCCGCCTTACCGATGGCCCCCACCTTGTGGATGTTTTCTACACCCAAATGTACACAACCCGGTCCGATAGACTCGGAAAGACCATAGTTTGTATCGTAATCATGATTCGGGAAGACTGCCTTCCAACGCTTAATGAGGCTCGGCGGCACCGGCTGCGCACCGATGTGCATCAATCTCCACGCGGACAAATCGTATTTGTTTAAATCAATCTCACCGCGGTCAATCGCATCCAAGATATCCTGCGCCCACGGAACGAGCAGCCATACAATCGAGCATTTTTCTTCGCTGGCAGCTTTTAAAATCCATTCCGGTTTGATGCCCTTTAAGAGCACCGCCTTACCGCCCACCATCAAAGAACCAAACCAGTGCATTTTCGCGCCGGTATGATACAGCGGCGGAATACAAAGGAATACGTCGTCCTTTGTCTGCCCATGATGTGCCTGCTCCGTACGGCAAGCATGCAAAAGGCTTTCGTGATTGTGAAGTATCGCCTTTGGGAAGCCTGTCGTACCCGAAGAGAAGTAAATTGCCGCATTGTCCTTTTCCGTAAGCACGATTTCCGGCGAATGCGACGAGCAGTAGCCAATCAGCTTATCATAGCTTTCCGCAAAGGTCGGGCAGTTTTTGCCAACATAGAAGCGCTGCTTCACGCGCGGAATCACATCACTGATTTCCTCAATACGACCAATAAATTCCGGTCCGAAAATGAGCACATCCGATTCAGAAAGCTCCAAGCAATATTTAATTTCATCCGAGGTATATCTGTAATTGAGCGGCACAGCAAGTGCACCCGTCTTCAAAATACCAAAATACACCGGCAGCCACTCCAAGCAGTTCATCAACAGCACGGCAACCTTGTCGCCCTTCTGCACGCCACGGCTTAAAAGCAGGTTTGCAAAACGATTTGCCTTGCAGTTAAACTCTGCCCATGTCAGCTCACGACGACCGCTTTCATCCGGATTCGGCTGAATAAGTGCATATTCCTTCCATGTCACACGCGCAGCTTCCATCAAATTCGGCGCAATCTCTACGAGCGCAGTGTCTTCACCAAATTCCTTGGCATTGCGCTCCAGAAAATCTGTAATAACCATCTTATTTTCCTCCCAACAGCTTTAAAGCATTCTTGTAATAAATCATTTCCTTTTCCTCTTCGGATAAACGAAGACATTCGATGACATATTCGTCCTGCGAAGGTCTGTTCCACGGCGCGTCCGAAGCAAATAAAATTTTATCCGCACCGTGCTTTTCAATTATTTTCTTTGCCAAAGCCGGCACAACCGTACCGTAGCCATAGGCAGTGTCGAAATACAGCTGCTCAATGCCGCAAAGCTTGTCTAATACCTCTGCATTGCAGCCTTGTCCGCCCCAATGCGCCGCAACCACCGGTGTGTCCAGCCACAAAAGTGCACGCAAAAGATTTTTCGGCATACAGTGGTATGGCGGCAGATAACCGTTATCCACACCTGCGTGAAATGTCAATATAAGACCAAGCTCGGATATCTTTTTATAAATCGGCTTCATTTTTTCATCATCTACGTAAAACTGCTGATACTCCGGATGCAGCTTAACACCGCACAGCCCAATCATTTTAATGCGTTCCAATTCATCCAAGGCATCCGGCGCACCCGGAAAAACAGAACCGAAAGCACAAAGTTTTTCACTTTGGATAGAGGCCGCAAAATCATTGACCGCTTTTTGCTGATGCGCATTTGTTGCAATCGACAAAACAACAGACTTGTCAATTCCGTCTTCCTCCATCATAGAAACAAGCCCTGTCGCCGTCCCGTCCGTTACGGGATGAATCGCCGCCGTACGTGAAAGATTGTCCATTGCGCGCGCTGCAATTTTATCCGGAAAACAATGTGTATGAAAGTCTATACGCATAGATGCCCAGCTCCTCTAAAAAACGGCTATACCCCGACAGAGGTCATCTGCCGGGGAATAGTATATTACCATTTTATATTGTACTACAAATTTGATTATTTGCCAAGAGATTTTTTGCTTTCTACTACAACTTCACGGTTGTAGCAACTAAACATATCGTCCACAATATTTGCATCCTGCTTCTTTGTAAACAGGCTCACTACAGGCACAAGCACCAATCCGCCAAGCATCGCAACTGCGCCACAGTTTACCGGCGACTGTAATACTGCCGGGAACGATGCGCGAAATACCATATTGGCAATCATCAGACCTGCGCCGTAAATAAAACTTACCCAAACCGAAGCCTTTGTTGTCTTCTTCCAGTACAAGCCAAACAGGAACGGTGCAAGAAACGCCCCTGCAAGTGCACCCCAGGAAATACCCATCATATCTGCGATAAAGCCAAGGCTACCCTTGTTGAGCGCAATAAATGCCGATACTGCAATAAATACGACAATCAGCACACGCATAACAAATACCTGCTTTTTCTCGCTCATGTTCTTTACTACATGTCCCTTAATCATATCAAGTGTCAGCGTAGAGCTGGAGGTCAGCACCAAAGAAGACAAGGTTGACATCGATGCAGAAAGCACCAGCACAATTACAACGCCAATCAAAATATCCGGAAGTCCGGAAAGCATCGTCGGAATAATCGAGTCAAAGCCAAGCGCCGGATTACCGTTCACTGCATCTACATTTAATACATCTGTAAACAGTCTGCCGAAGCCGCCTAGGAAATAGCAGCCACCGGCAACGATAATTGCAAAAATTGTCGAAATGATGGTGCCTTTTTGAATATTCTGCTCACTTTTTATCGAGTAGAACTTCTGTACCATCTGCGGGAGACCCCATGTACCAAGCGAAGTTAAAATCACCACAAACAAAAGTCCAAGCGGATCCGGGCCGAAGAAGGAATTAAATGCGCCCGGCGCATTACCCTCTACATGAATCTCGGCAAGGCCCTCAAGTGCAGCCGTAAAGCCGCCTTGACCTGCAAGCACCGCCGCAATCACCGCGATGATGCCGCCAATCATAATAATACCCTGAATAAAGTCGTTGATTGCGGTTGCCATATAGCCGCCGGCAATGACATAAATGCCTGTCAGAATTGCCATCGCAATTACACAAGTTGAATACGGAATGCCCGGAAACGCCATTTCAAACAAAAGCGAAAGACCGTTGTAAAGCGATGCCGTATACGGAATCAGGAAGATAAACACAATAATGGATGCCGCAATTTTTAACGCTGAGCTGTTATAGCGCTTACCGAAAAACTCCGGCATCGTCGCACTTTCCAAATGCTGGCTCATCAGTCTCGTTCTTCTGCCAAGCACAATCCACGCAAGCAGAGAACCGAGCACTGCATTACCGATACCGATCCACGTAGATGCGATACCGAACTTCCAGCCAAACTGACCGGCATAGCCGACAAAGATTACAGCTGAAAAGTAGCTTGTACCGTAGGCAAATGCCGTCAACCACGGACCAACACTTCTGCCGCCGAGCACAAAGCCGTTAACGTCCGTTGCCTGTTTGCGGCAATACAAACCCACACCAATCATA
>JAFQPV010000295.1 GCA_017411585.1 Clostridia bacterium
TATTACGATGTTGCGATTCGTCGTAGATTCGTCATAGATTCGTTTGCGATTTTGTGTGCGATTCTCGCCCCTTCGTTTATGCGCAATCGCTTGTGGTGCATAGCTTTAAGCCCTTTCATTTGTTTGCTATTCTTTCATAGATACTGCTTTGGAAGGTTAAAAGGCGTTTGTTTCGCCCGATGCAATCAAGCGCAAAGCCTTAACCTCTTCCGACAGCGTTTCCAATTTTCCGTCCGGCATAAACTCCAGCAGAAGCGTTTTATCCGCATCAAAGCATGCAAGGTACTTTTGCCAGGTTTCAGCTGCGGCGCAGAGCGGGTATTTCTCATTTTCCTTCCAATTGAACACATGTACATGCACTATGTATGAAGACAAAAGCTTTGCATATGCAATATTCTCTTCTTCCGTTTTATACTGATTCGGCTGCCAGTACATTTTAAAATGCGGCGAATCCACCGCCTGCATCAGTTCGTATGCCGTCTCTTTTAAATTGGTATATGTGCCGCCGTGACATTCCATACACAGTATAACCCCATTCTGTTCTGCAATTTCTGCCGCAGCTTTGCACATCGAAAACAAAGCCGCTTTTTCTTCCGGGCTGTATTCTTCGCCGTTTTTATGACCGCACCATAGCCGAAGAACAGTCGTCCCAAGTTTTTTTGCTGCTTGGATATAATTTTCCAGCTCCGCCATCGGTGTAACCCCAATGCGAAAATATGTACCGTAAGAACTGCATTTTATGCCATAGCGGCTTTGCAGCCTTGCAATCTCGTCCGCTTTTTCCGGCGGCACGTGCACATCGCTGCCCCACTCAACCACAGACAGCCCCACACCCTGCATGGCTTTTAATATTTCTTCCGGCGTATGATTTCGAAACGAAACCGACACCAGTCCTAATGTATATTTCATTTGCCTTCTCCCTTTACGCGGTTAAATCTATTGTATAAAGACTGAACAATTTAGATGCCACTTTCCAAAGGCTCCCCTGTGTAAGGGGAGCTGACTGAGGGGTTGTTTTTTCCTCTTTAACAATCCTCCCGTCACGCTTTGCGTGCCACCCTCCTTTACACAAGGAGGGCTATGAATTGACAACTCCGTTGTCACGAATTGGCTTCGCCATGATTTCTCGCTTCGCTCCATGAATTGAATTGCCTTTATAATGCACTTTAGTGCAATTCATGAGCCGTAAGGCTCAATTCATGAAAATTGTAATTTTCAATTTATGCCGTCAGGCAATTCATTGAGTTTGCTTTGCAAACTCATTATAGCACATTCTATACAGCAGTTCAATCTTGCATTTTCCCGGCCCGTATGTTACAATAGGAAAAGCAATTTTTTAAGGAGTAATACAATGAACACATTAAATGAAATGTTAATCAAGGATTTTCATATTTCCGAGCAAACGGTAAAGCTTGTAGAAGAAGCTGAAGCCGAGGTCACGGCGGAGTTTGCCGCAATTGATGCGATGGCGATGTATAACCAAGCGAAGGTATTAAAGGCATATGCCGACAACCAAATCGGCGAGCAGCACTTTGTGCCGACCACGGGCTACGGCTACAACGATATGGGCAGAGATGCCATTGAGCGCGTGTATGCGCAGGCATTCGGCTGCGAAGATGCGCTTGTGCGCCACACGATTATTTCCGGCACGCACGCCCTGTCTACCGCACTGTTCGGCGTACTGCGCCCGGGCGACACGCTTGTTTCCGCCGTTGGCAGACCATATGACACCTTAAACGAGGTCATCGGCTCGGAGGGCAAAACCGGTGATGGCTCGCTTGCAGATTTCGGCGTAAGCTACCGCGAGGCGGCGATGAGCGCAGACGGCGGTGCAGATTTTGACAACATTCGCGCCTGCATTGACGATACGGTAAAAGCTGTTTTAATCCAGCGTTCTAAAGGCTATTTGTGGCGCAAAACCTTAACCGTTGCACAGATTAATGAAATTATCGACTTCATTCACGGCATCCGCGAGGACATTATTTGTATTGTAGACAACTGCTACGGTGAATTTACCGAAGCGGAAGA
>JAFQPV010000296.1 GCA_017411585.1 Clostridia bacterium
ATACTACTTTAATTACATAAAACCAGTACGAAAGTTAAAAAGAAAACCGCCTGTTCAATACAGGCTTGAACAGGCAGCTTAAAATATTCTTTTTTGTGTCTACAAAGTATTGACTACTTCATCTGTGAGACGGCTTTTTTCCATAACACTTCCTGCAAGGAAATATATCACATGTTCGACAGAACATATATCACACGCCGACAGGCGTATACCACTCGCTCTTCAGGGCGAATTTCACTGCGCGTATCCCTTGGGATAACGCGCTTTGACGGTCTTTTTCGTTTATTTATATCTGCGGAATAAATTCTACACACAAATCCAGCTTTTGTATGTTCTTCATATGAATACGAAGCTTGTTTTCCGGAATGACCGGCTGCTGCGGCGGATGCGGTGAGGTTTCAAGCGGAATCGCCGGCACAACCTCGAGCATTGCCTCTGCCGGTGCATCTTTGATGCGCACAAGCATTTTATCCCCATCCATATTCAAAACAGCGCACTTTTTATCCGCAGAGAGCGTAACCTCCGCCGTTGTATTGGCAAACCAATAAAATTCCGACGGCTTGTTCGCCGTAATTTCATCCGTAACCACAACGCGACTGCGATTTTCCGTAAGCGCAATCGTACGCTTTGCATTTTCATAATCGTGATTGGTGCTTGTCATATCAATCACACCGTAGGCACTACCCGCTTCAGAGGCAGATTCTACAAGCTGTGCGTAGTACTGATAGTACATATCCGGCATATCTTTTTCAGGATTTGCAATGATTGTATTGTTTGCCTCGCCGCGCACATGGTAGTACATAAAGCGCGCATCCCTTTCCTCGCGCTTGTGATAATTCGGCCAGGAATAAAGGATGCCTGCCTGCAGGCCTGCCGGTGTTCTGCCATACATATGGATAAAGCGCTTGCCCTTCCAATCCAGGATAAAGCCGCCGGCATCCAAATTCCCGTGCGCCGCCGTGCCGTCGCCCGCGTGTGCAAGCACAACAAGCGCATCTTTGGACCATGCAGAGCGCATCGAGATACCGTTTGCACCGTACTTTCGCGTTGAGGTATAAAACTTATCTAGCGGCAGCTTTACATCCTTCACCTTCGCGTGCTCCGGGTTATACCACAAAAGCGCCTCTGTCGCATTTTTGGCAAGGCAGTCTTCCTTCCAGCCGCAATCGTCCATATATTCTGATGCATACCAAGTGTACTGCGGCTTGTTGTAAAAATCTGCAAGCCAGAACATACACGGTACCAAAACCGTTTCGAGCGCACCGTCGCCGTAGTTAAACGCGCCGCACGTGCCATTGTAATAAATCGGGAAGTCGCAGGTGTTATCCAAGCCGGTCACTTCGGAAAAATCCAAGCATTCCGGCAATGTCTCTCCATCAGCCAAAGATGTGTTTAAGGCGTGCATTGCCTTGACCTGATGCCCGATGGCATAGCCCCAGTAGCCGACCGGCTCGGCATATGAGCCGTCTGCCGACAGCTCGCCGAAGCTGTACGGCAGTCCCTCTGCCGCTTTTTTTGTGATATACTCTGCCACCTCGGGCAGCTCGTCTGCAAAGGCAAGTGCCGCCACGATATTGGAGCCGTTCGTTACATTATTCCAGTTGTTATAGCCACGTGTCCACCAGCCGAATTCAGCCACACCTTCGTAGGCAAGAATCGCTTCATTAAAGCCCTGGTCACGTGTCCAGGCAACAATCTGCGCTCTTTCTTCTGCGGAAAAATCGTTATACAGCCAGTCATAGCAAAGCGCAAAGGCAAACAGAATGTGCGCCGTACAGAGATAGGCATTCGAGCCCCAGTACGGCCAGTTGCCTACATTTTCAAGCTCGGACCAAACGCGGTTTTTATAGCGCACATCCCCCGTCAGGCAATATGCCGCCGCAACCGGAATCACATTATATTTAAACTCGGTGGAGCAATCATTTATGTTGTTTCGGATGTTAACAAAATACTTTGTCGGCGGTGCATCCACGAGCTTTTCCGCAGCTGCAATCACTGCATCATACCAATGCTGCATATGCACATCCGTTTTGATTCTTTCTTTGATTTCTCCCCAATCGCGTGTCAAAATGCGCGGATGCGTTTTGCGCATTACAGCCGTAATGCCGCTTCTTTCTGTCGCATAAAATTTATCCCATAAAATTTTCTTCTTATCTTCTGAAATAAAACTTTGCATTATCTTCTCTCCTCGTTACCTGTCAAATACATTTTCAACTGTACAACCAAGAATATGACGGGCATCGTTCATAATTTCAAAGCGAGGCGAAATCAATTGACCGTCCTCACCATCAAAAGTTACAACCGTTATTGCAGTAAAATCCGGACGCATCGTTTGACACACAAAAGGCGCCGACAAGTTAAACAAATGCGCAAACACTGCCGTAGACGAGCCACCATGGCTGACCATTACAATATTATCCACATTGCTTCTGCAAACACGATAAAACTTGCCCTCACGTTTATAGCCTAACGTTTCCATCAGACCGTCGAAGTCTTTCGCAACACGTTGCACCTCTGAACCAAATACACTTTTAGCATAGTATGCGCTAATTTCCCAATCTGTCTGCAGCAAATTTTCACCCGCAGCCACCATATTGTCAGAAATTTTCCACGGATGACCCCTTTCCGGAATCTCTGTACCATCTATGGACTTCCATGCAATTTCACGCATAAAATCCAGTTGTTCCACCTGTATGCCGTGCATCTCAGCAATATGCATCGCCGTTTCTGCGGCGCGACCGCAGGATGAGGATAGAATGCGATCAAGCCTTTCATCAGCAAGTCTTTTTGCTACTGCCTTGCCCTGCAAGTGTCCAAGCTCTGTTAAACAATCCTCCTTATAGTTCGGCTGTCCGTGGCGGACAAAATCATTCTCATCTCTTTTTCCCCTTTGTTTTTTTACTGCAGACGACTCTGGTCCCACCTGCACGCTAACTGAATTACAGCAATTCCGAAAAATCATAGATATAATGATCGGTAACGCGCTTAATCTCTTCCACATAGTCTTCCGATGATGCATCGTAAACACCGCACACCTTCATACCTGCAGATTTTGCAGTTTTATCCGCATTCAGATTATCGTCTAAAAAAAGCACATTTTCTACAGGCTGCCCCAGCTTCTCTGCGGCGCGCACATAGATTTCCGGGTCAGCTTTCGTTGTCGAAAAATCGTCACACGACCAGACATGGTTGAACAAGTCAAAAATACCGATTCGCTTTAAGCAGACATCGAGCACCTTGTGCGGACTGGCAGTTAAAATGTTCAAATCAGCCCCTCTGCTTTTCAATGTCTCCAGTGTAGAAATCACATTAGCCTTCGCCTGAATTTTATATGCATATTCATCATAAGCATACGTATTCATCTGCAAAAGCAATTCTTCTTTAGACTTTTTAACGCCCAGCTCTCTGAAATACTCCGCCGTTCCGCCATAGCCGAGCGGCGTTATGATTTTTACAATATCCTCACCATACTTTATCTGATTTTCATCCAGAATTCTCAGCATTACCGAAACAAAGGACGGCATTGAGTCCACCAGTGTCCCGTCAAAGTCAAACAAATAAGTATTGTATTTCATATATCTCTCCGTCTTCCTTGATTGTAACTATTTAAGATTTTTTCGCACAAGAAAAAATCATTCAGGCTTCGTTTCTAACTGCAAAGGAAAATCGCCAAGCTTGTTTACTTTA
>JAFQPV010000297.1 GCA_017411585.1 Clostridia bacterium
ACGGTACCGCCTTTTACAACATGGTCAACTGCGACCCCGAATCCAATACCGCCGAGGAGTTTATCACTGCGCAGCTGTACCTTCTGTTTGCAACGCTGTTTGCCTCTGAAAAGCGCCACGACTATGTGACGATTATTAAAAACTATGTACGCGGTCGCCCGACAATTGACAAAATCACTGTTGACGAGATTCAGCAGTTCCTGAATTTAAACCGCCAATATATGAGTACGATGTTTAAAAAAGCAACCGGTATGTCGATTCAGCAATACATCATCAAGGAGCGTATGGACCGCGCAACACTTTTGCTTGCGCAAGGCTTTTCCATCACTGAAACAGCAGAACATATCGGCTATGTAAGCATTTATGCATTTTCCAAATGCTTTAAAAAAACCTACGGCATCAGTCCAAGTGAATATCAAAAAAATAAGAGTCGCAAGGAATAATACCTGCGACTCCTTATTCTTATTGCATCAATTTATGTACAATCGGCCATGCATCATCCGGATAGAATTGGTGTCCACCGCTACCCTTAACATGATAGCATAAATCCGGTACACCCGCAGCCGTATAAAGCTGTTTTGTGATTTCAAAGCTTTCCTCTGCAGCGCCAATCGGAAAAATCGGGTCCTTCACACCGGAAACAAGCACAAGCTTGCGCGGTGCGATGAGCCCCGTCATATCGCCCATATTGAAATACTTGCGGATATGCGGGATATAATTGCACGGACAGTGACTCATAGCCATAATGGATGCATCAAAAGTACAAAACGCACAGGACGGCATAGAGATCTTAATTCTTTCATCCATGCATGATGCATAAAACGTTGCTGTACCGCCGCCGGAATTGCCCATGCAGATCAATTCAGAAGTATCAGCAAACGCTTTGAAATGATTTTCCAAAACATCAATCAAGCCGGAAATATCCCAGACACGCTCACCGATTGCTGTTCTTCCAATTAAAAGTGCCGGTGCTGCCGTATTCTCTACCATACCAAGGCAGGACGGCAGCCCGTTTTCTCCGTGACCGCTTTCACCCATATAACGCTGCTCAAGCGTAATGGCACAAAAGCCCTCCTGCACTGCTCTTATGGCAAAATCTCTGCCGCCGGCAATGGATTTTGCATCATTTTCATATTTAGGCTCACCTAAAGATATATGCATTCCGGTAGAGTGCCCCTGCAGACAAATCACAGCCGGTGCAGGTGCCTGCACCTTCTTCGGCACCAGCATACTGCACTGTACAAGATATCCCGGTTCGCTTTCAAAATCGAAATCGATACGCTTATATGCATCCGTTTCCGCTTCAGACTTTATAATCGGCTTACATTCCCCTTTTTCGAGCGGTAAGCCCAAGAGCTCTTCTAACTTTGTGCGCGCTTTTTTCTGCCAAGCCGCAAAGTCTTCCTTGCCATCATAGGCAAGTACAGGTTTGATGTTCTTTGCAAGATTGTTTACATGGTTTCTCGCTAAATATTCGCTCATTTTCAATCTCCTTATTTCTCGTTTGTATGGTTTGCTGTTTTATGTAATTCGCGCCATACGTCCGTATGCGCTTCACAATCCAAAAAATGCCCAAACTGGCGCGTTTCTTCGTACGTTCTGTTTTCCTTGCCATAATTGCAAATCACCATATCGTATAGTTCACGTTTGGTTTCACAAAACGCGTGCCACCCCTCCTGCCAGGTGCCGTCTAATAGACTTGCATTTCTTTCATCAAATTCTCGAAGCAATCGTTCCTTTTCTTCGCCTTTTGCAAGCTCGATACCCGCGCCCTTGTTCACAAGTGGCGTAAAAGCAATTGCATTCGACTTTGTATTATAATGCACTGCCAACGCACTGTTCCAGAACGGCGCTTTCTCCGGCAACATAAAATCAGACTTACAGAAATGGAAGTTACCCTGACCGTACAAAATATGACCGCACTCAAATGCTTCATAACAGCCGATGCAATGGCTGTGCTGACAAAGCACAACATCTGCGCCGTGTCTTACCATCGCACGACAAAGCTTTCTAAGGCGCGGCGACGGATACCGGCATTCCTCCTTGCCACCATGATACATTACAATTACACGGTCACAATTTAATTTTGCTTTTTGAATATCCTCCATAGTATCATATTCATCAAAAGGTCTTGAGCCCATACGGTCTTCAAGCGCATAGGAATACTCGTGCTCACACACTGCAACCAGCGCAATTTTCTCACCGTCTTTTTCAATAATGAAATCTTTTCGTGAATCTTCATAATTGTCGCCAAAGCCGGTATATGCAATCCCTGCCGCACGCAGCGCTTCCATTGTATCCAAAGCACCTTTTTTGCCAAAGTCAAAAATATGGTTATTGCTCAAGCCGCAGCAATCCACATGCAAATCCTTTAATACCTCAGCGACCGTTTTCGTTGCCTTCAATGCAGGGCCAAACTTTTCAATAGCTCCATCGTGGTCAGTAAGCGCACATTCCAGATTCACTACCGTATAGTCATTTCCTTCAAACAAACTAAGTGTATCGTTAAATAACGTCTGCATATCTTTTTGCGCAAACAACGAGTTGCTTGCAATCGTCGGTGATAAATCACCTAATAATAATGTTTTCATTCAACATACCCCCTTTTATACAAAATTAATATTGACACATATAAATTTAACCTCTATACTTATAATAACACAGCAATTCAGAAATGCAATTAACTATTTTAACGACTTTTTCAATTTTTTGCACAATTTTAAGGTGGTGAGCCAATGAATCCGTATCCGGTTACTGAACTAACGCATTTTTGCAACATTTCAGTGAAAAAATGCACCAAGATTCCTGAAAACAAAATCAACTATTATGATTTCACGTTTGTATTGGAAGGCAGTATGACCTATATAATCGATGGCAAGCGTATCACCCTCAGCAAAAACGATGCAATTTTCCTAAAACCCGGCACGATAAGAGCGCGCGATACCGTTACTTGTCCGGTTGCATTTACAAGCTTCAACTTTCACGCGCAACCTGATGTAACATTTCCTTTTGAAAGCTATATGCCGAAATGTATTAATGAAAATATACGTAAGCTCGTGCACGTTTTTCCCGGTGCACATTGTGTCGGTTTTGCACACGCACAGGAAAAGTGCACAAATATGCTTAACTATATTCTCTTCGAACTCATGGGCACTGTATCCACAGATACAAACAATGTTCATATTGCGCAGATACTAAAAACCATCGACACGCAAATTTTGAATAAGGTAACACTCCATACCATCAGCAAAGACCTATGTTTGTCAAAAGAACACGTTTCTTCCCTATTCAGAAAAGAAATGGGCAAAACACTGACAGCATATATAAACGAGCGTAAAATGCTTTTGGCAAGAGACTACATCCTCAGCGGAGAGATGTCGCTTTCAGAAATTTCTGCGCATCTCGGCTTTGACAATTATAATTACTTTTCAAGGCTGTTTAAAAAACAGTTTGAAATGACGCCGATGGCGTTTAAACAAAAATGCAAATAATATAAGAAAGGTGATAAAAAATGATTTTTGACACATTAAAAAACAAAGCGCTCTATTACGGTTGCCACAAGGATTTCGAAAAAAGCTTCAATTTTATTGAAAAGGCAATCCGCGAAAACTTGCCGCTCGGCAAATATGAAATCGACGGCGAAAACGTGTTTGCAAACATCCAGTCGTATGAACCAACGCCGGATAATGATGTTTACGAAGGACACAGAAATTATATTGACATTCAGTTCATCGTCTCCGGAAACGAATTCATGGAGTGTGCAGAAATTGACACTTGTACATCCACGAAGCCATATGCACCGGACTGCGAATTGTTTAAAGCAAATGGCAATACGGCAAAACTGGAATGCGGCGCAAACACATTTGCAATTTTCTTTCCAAATGACATCCACAAGCCGAGCAAGATTTTAAACCCAAACGAAGTTGTAAAGAAAATCGTAGTTAAAGTTGCTGTAGAATAATCAAAAGGGTTGTGCATCGCACAACCCTTTTCATATTAGATGCTGTAATCCAATTTAAACTTTTCACCACATCCGTAATTTTCATAAACATAGTCGATATCCTTATCGCCGCGGCCAGACAAGCAAGCCAAAATCGAACCGGACTTATGCTCTTTAGCATAGCGGATTGCATAAGCAACTGCGTGAGCAGACTCAATCGCCGGAATGATACCCTCATATCTGGAAAGCAGGAAGAATGCTTCCATCGCTTCCTCATCCGAAACCGTCTCATAATGCACGCGACCTAAATCACGCAGATGTGCGTGCTCCGGACCTACACCCGGATAGTCGAGACCGCTTGCAATAGAATACACCGGCAACGGCTCGCCGTTTTCATCCTGCAAAACATATGTATCAAATCCGTGAATTCTACCCTTTGTACCAAAACGCATTGTCGCTGCATGGTCACCGACATTTTCACCGCGACCGAGCGGCTCAACGCCGTAAATCTCAACAGGATCTGCTAAGAAAGGTGTAAACATACCAAGGGAGTTCGAACCACCGCCAACGCAAGCTGTAATCGCATCCGGCATAATGCCCGTCATCTCAAGGAACTGCTCACGCGCTTCAATACCGATAACAGACTGGAAATCTCTTACCATCTTCGGGAACGGGTGCGGACCGAGCGCTGAGCCGATGCAGTAAACCGCATCCTTATACTCCTTCAAGTATGCTTCAAATGCAGCATCGCAAGCTTCCTTCAAAGTCTTAAGACCGGCAGATACCGGAACAACATTTGCGCCAAGCATCTTCATACGAATTACATTCGGGTGCTGCTTTGCAATATCCACTTCACCCATATAAACGTCGCATTCCATACCAAAGTATGCTGCCGCAGTTGCAATTGCAACACCGTGCTGACCGGCACCGGTTTCTGCAATCAGCTTTTTCTTGCCCATATACTTTGCCAAAAGACCTTCACCCATACAGTGATTCAGCTTGTGCGCACCGGTATGATTCAAGTCCTCGCGCTTTAAATAAATCTGACAGTTACCAAAAATCTTAGAAAGACGT
The DNA here is from genome assembly GCA_017411585.1 of Clostridia bacterium. Taxonomy (GTDB): domain Bacteria; phylum Bacillota; class Clostridia; order UBA1381; family UMGS1253; genus RGIG2041. Next base: position 5,015 of record JAFQPV010000297.1, read on the forward strand.
TCGCAATGATAAACCGGTGTCGGTCTACCCTGAAATTCTTTACGAATTCTGCGAAGCTCGTTAATAAACTGTGCAGAATGACAGATGGCTTCATAAGCATCATCTGCTTCCTTAAAAGCAGCTGTTAATTCCGGCGACATATAAGAACCGCCGTAATTACCAAAATAGCCTTCCTCATTCGGATATTCCTTCAAATAATTTTCAAAATCTCTATATTTATTCATATCT
>JAFQPV010000298.1 GCA_017411585.1 Clostridia bacterium
ATCTTATAATATGCTGTTTGTTTAATTTATCCTTCAGTGTTGCATAAAAGCTTTTGCTGTCCATTTGAATGATGCAGGTTTCGTATGCCGATTTTTCGATGTGCAGGATGTCGTTTTCCGTCATCGTGCAGATGCTTTTGCCGTCACAGCTGATGAAGGTGCCCTCACAGTCCTTGCGCACCACCTTGACGGAAAGCGTGTGCCCGAACGGCATTACAATCGGGCGCGACTGCATATTGTGCGGACAAATCGGTGTTATCAGCATTGCGGAAAGCTCCGGCGCAAGAATCGGACCGCCGGCGGAGAGGGAATAGGCGGTCGAGCCGGTTGCCGTGCTGATAATCACGCCGTCCGCCACGAATTCATCCAAAAGCGCGCCGTCGGTATACACCTGCAGGCTTAACAGCTTTGTAAACGATGCTCTGGAAATGACAATGTCGTTGAGTGCATCGAAGCTTGCGTTCGCGCGCCCCTTGCGCGCAAACTCCGCATGCAGCATACTGCGCTTTTCGATGCGGTATTCGCCTGCAAGCAGGGCATCCACCGCCTCTGCCATATTCTCAGGCTCGATTGCCGCGAGAAAACCGAGGTGCCCTAAGTTGATGCCCAAAATCGGCACGTTTGCCTTGGAGAGCGGCTCTGCCACAGATAAAATACTGCCGTCGCCACCGAGCACAATGGCAAGGTCTGCGTTTTTGTACATTGTTTCTGCATCTATATACTCTGCGCCGTCAATACGGATTTCTTCCGCTTCATGCATCAGCACCTTTGCGCGCCCGGCGAGCAGGGCAATCAGCTTTTTTGTATTTGTATATTCAACATCCCTTTGCTTGTTCGGGATTACAGCAATACGCCTCATGGAATTCACCTCAGTTCTATTATATATAAAGAAATGCCCGACTGCAAGTGAAATTTGCATAAAAATAAATTTTCGTGCAAAAATGTGCGGGAAATCAAAAAGGAGTGGGGGACCACTCCTTTTGCACTAGCTTATTTAATTAACAGCTTTTCAAGGCTTGCCTGAATGCGATCGTAGTTTGCATTGAAGGTTTCTATAAACTGCTTTGCTTCTTCCTCGGAGGCGAAGCTTTCGAATTCATAGCTTTTGTTAATCCAGTCAGCAGAGGTTGCGCTAAGCTCGGCTTCCTTTTCGGAAACAGCCTGCACATCCGCATTTTCAACAAGCAAATCCACCATTTCCACATACAAATCTGTGTAGGCAGTGAATTTTTCGGTATATTCTGCCGGCGTTTTGATACCGTCCGGCGTCGGCAGCTTTGCATAGCTTTCCAAAATGCTGTCCGCTTTGTCAGTCGCTACGGCAATTTCTTCCGGTGTTTTGCTGCTTTGCGGTGCTTTGGTTTCCTGACCGCCGCAGCCGGCGAGCATACTGAGCGCGAATACAAGTGCCAGTGCAAGCGTTACATATTTTTTCAAATTCTGCATAATAGATACATCCTTTCACTTGGGATAAGTCCATTATAGCAAAGATACAGCCGTTTGTCAAAAAAAG
>JAFQPV010000299.1 GCA_017411585.1 Clostridia bacterium
ACCGTACAGTCGGCAGTCAGGCCGGCTCTCTGGCGCGCTGCCACGCGCGGCGCAAGCTGTCGACCCAAATTCGTTGCGCCGACCAAAATAGACGACGGCTTTTCCTTTTCAATAAAATCGCAAAACGCCGCGGTATACGGCTCGATTTTAAAATCCGCAAATGCGGCATGGTCATAAACAAACACCTTGTCCACGCCGTAGCGCAAAAGCTTTTCCGGGGCATCGCCCAGATTACTGCCGAGCATCAGCGCATACACCGGATGCCCGATAACGGCTGCAAGCTCTTTTGCCTTGCCCAAAAGCTCATACGTCACGCGGTGGATTTTGCCTGCGCAGTGGTCAACATAAACCAAAACGCCCTTCCATTCGGACTTGTCTACGCTCTTTTTCTCTTCCTCTATGTATTCTACCACGCCGTCCGACTTCTTTACGCACAGCTTACACATCTTACACGCAGAGGAAATGTCGAGTTTGCCGTCTGCATAAGAAATGGCACCGAACGGACAAAGAGAGCAAATTGCTTCCGCGTTTTGCGCATTCACTAAATTCTGATTGATTTTCAAGCTTCCCATTTCGGCACCTCCTTACAGTAATTTTTTATCGCAGATGAGCGAAAACAGACCTTCCGCCTGCGCCGCCGCATTGCCCACAATTGTGCTTCTCTGTGTATTTTTCTCCGGCGGGAAAATTCTTTCCACCTGCGTTGCCGAGCCGTTTAAACCGTAGTGGTTTTCGTCTTGGTCTTCAAAATCGGCAAACGAAATAAAGCGCACCAAATCGTCCGTCACCGTCTGCTTTACCTTATATGAAGGCAGGCGCGGTGTGTTGATGTCACCGTCTACCGACAAAACGCACGGCAGCTTTACCGACATCGTCACATTTCGGTCATCAAGCGATGCGGAAAGCGTAACCTTGCCGTCTGCAATTTCGTCTATTCCCAATACGTTTGCCACATTCGGCAGTCCTAAGTATTCTGCTACCTCTGCGCCGACCTGTGCCGTGTCACCATCCGTTGTCTGCTTGCCGCACAAAATCAAATCGAAATCGCCGAGCTTTTGAATACCCTGCGAAATCGTGTACGCCGTTGCAAGCACGTCCGCCCCGGCAAACTTTCTGTCCGACAGCACACAGCCGCGCTGCGCGCCCATGCAAATCGACTCTACAATCACGCTCTTTGCCTGCGGCGGTCCCATCGTAACGGTTTCAACGCTGCCGCCGTATTTTTCTGTCAGCGAAAGCGCCGTCTCAATGGCATACAAATCGTACGGATTCATTTTGCTTGCCACGCCGTCACGCTTTAATACGCTGGTCACCGGGTCAACCTCTACGTTGCTCGAGCCCGGCACCTGCTTGATACAAACTAAAATTTTCATGCTTCCTGTCCACTCCCATCGTTTTGCGCCTCCGCGCAGCACTCTCTAATTTCAATCATAGCAAAGCGTAATTTCAAAAACAAGGATTGTTAAATTTCAAACAAGTTATTTCCGCTTTTTGGCAGAAAACGCAGATATTCTATAAATTTCACAGCAGAAAACGTGTGTTTTTTGTTCATCCCACCCCTGCATACGGTTGATAGTAGTGCACCTTTTTTTCGTGTTAAACTACACCTGAGGTGATGAAAAATGAGCACACTAAACGGATTTATTATGCTACACAGAAAAATACTGGACTGGGAATGGTATGATGATGCAAATACAATGCGGATATTTATTCATCTGCTTTTGCTTGCAAGCTTTAAAGACACACAATGGCACGGCAATGTCCTGAAGCCGGGACAAGTGATTACAAGCTACGGACATATCGCAGACAGGCTGCGGCTTAGCATTTCACAAGTCAGAACCGCATTTGAAAAGCTGCAATCCACAGGTGAAATCCGAGTACAATCTACAACAAAATA